>JAHKKL010000273.1 GCA_020027635.1 Gammaproteobacteria bacterium | reverse complement strand
TGTCGAAGGGTGAACGGGAAATGCCATAAATGTCAGGCGATTTGTCCGTTCATGGTTCGACAGGCTCACCACGAACGGACTTAATCAGAGCTTCCCTAATTGATTAATTATCAAGATAACAACGCTCCCTAATGCATCCGGCCGCCCTGAATCGTGTGAAATGCAGTTGTCTGCTGGCTGCTGCCGTATGGCTGGCGAGCGGCTGTTCGACGGGACAGATGGTCGTGCGCGGCACCCAGTCGATTCTCGACAGCGGCGTCGTTGCCATGAACGAGGAAACGGATCTCGAACTGGCCCGGGGGGCCATGCCGGCCAACCTGAAACTGCTCGAGGGGATGCTGATCGAGGACCCGGGCAACACCCAGTTGCACTTGTACGCGGCCGAGGGTTTTTACGGTTACACCTTCGGTTTTGTCGAGCTACAGGACAGCCACCGGGCACAGCATCTGTATCGCCGCTGCTATGAACATGCCCGGGTGGCGCTGCAGCAATCGGGCGTGACACTGGACCCCGAAACATCCACGCCGGCGGACTTCGAAGCCGCGGTCGGCAAAGCCGGCAGGAACGCGATACCCGCCATGTTCTGGTCGGCGTCCTGCCTGGCCAACTGGGTCAACCTGAACCGGAACAGTCCGGCCGGAATTGCCGAACTGGCCAGCGCCGCGACGCTCATGCAGCGCGTGATAGATCTCGACGACACGTTCTACCACGGCGGGCCGCACCTGTTCTTCGGCGTGTACTACGGCGGGCGCTCACCGCTGTTCGGGGGGGATTTCCGGCTCTCCGAGGAGCATTTCAGGCGCGCCGCGGAAATCAATCACGACAAACTGCTCCTGGTCGACGTGCTGCAGGCCGAGTACCTGGACCGGCAGCGACTGGACCGCGACGCATTCCACCGGAACCTGACACGCGTCATCAAGGCTCCGGACAACCTGTCACCCGACATGGCCCTGATGAATGCGGTCGCGAAACAGCAGGCCGCCGAACTGATCAAAGCGGAGGATGACTGGTTTTGATGCGCCTAGTCTCACCGGGTTTGCGAACCGCCATCCTGCTGCTTGCCTGCCTCGGTGCGTTATCGCCCTGCCCTGGCATAGCGGCAGCACAAAACTTCGTACTGAAATTCGCCACGCTGGCCCCGGCCGGTTCCGCCTGGATGCAGTTGCTCGAGGCCTGGGCCCAGGAGGTCAGTGAGAAAAGCGGCGGCCGGCTGGTTTTCAAGATCTACCCGGGAGGCGTACAGGGCGACGAACCGGATGTGCTCAAGAAGATCCGCTTCGGACAATTGCAGGGCGGCGCCTTCACCGGTTACGGTGTCGGGCATATCTATTCACCGGCGCGCGCGCTTGAACTGCCGTTCCTGTTCAACAACATCGATGAAATCGACTATGTACGAGGCCGCTTCATGCCGGCCATCGAACAGGGTTACCGTGATAACGGGTATGAATTGCTTGGCTGGATGGAAGTCGGTCTGATCTACTTCTTTTCAAGCAAGCCGATCTATTCCATCGACGACCTGAAGAAACGGCGCATCTGGCAGTGGACGGGCGACCCGATGGGACAGGCTTTCTTTGACGCCAGCGGTATCGCACCGGTTCCCCTGTCGATCATCGACGTCTACACCAGCCTCTCGACCGGCCTGATCGACACGGTCTATTGCCCGCCGCTCGGGGCGATTGCCCTGCAGTGGTTCACCAAGACCCGCTATGTCACCAATGTACCCATGGCGAACGGCATCGGATCGCTCGTCGTGTCCAGCCGTTTCTTCCAGAGCCTGCCGCAGGACCTGCAGAAACTGCTGAAGAGCACGGGGCAGAGAACCGGTGAGAAGCTGATCGAGGTCACCCGCCGTGACAACAAGGAAAGTCTGGAGATACTGAAGAGCAAGGGCATGGAATTCATCCTCAACCCCGAGGATGTGGATGCCAACGAAGTGGCGAAGATCAGCAGAAAAGCCGGGGAAAGCCTCATGAAAAGCGGGTACATACCCGAATCCACCCTCCGCGACATCAACACGTGGCTTGCGGACTACCGCGCCGGGTCCAACCACCCTACACCAGGCAATGCTGCTCCCTGAACCCGCCTGGATTACACGTTTCCGTGATGGCCTGAGCCGACTGGAAACAGCCATTGCCGGTACCGCACTCCTGTTGCTGCTGGCCCTGGTATTCGGACAGATCCTCGCCAGGAATTTCCTCCACTCGAGCATACCGGCCGCCGATATCCTGTCGCGCTATCTGGTGCTCTATATTGCCTTCTTTGGTGCGGCACTTGCCGTCCGCAGCCACCGGCATATCCGGCTCGACATCGTGGCGGCCTTTTTGTCGCACCGTCGCATCCTCCAGATCAGAACGCCGCTGTATCTGATCTCGGCCGCCGTGTGCGCCGTGTTAGCGCAGGCCGCCGGCCGCTTCTGGTATGACGATTGGCAGTACGTTGCCGATAACGAGCGCTGGTCCTCCATCCTGGCGGTGATCACCCCTTTAGGGTTCGGTCTGCTGGCGCTGCATTTCCTGCTGGCGGCCTTGTTCATCCACCCGGATGGTCACGTCGGCAAATGACGTTCTTTTTGATCGGATTCCTGGTAGCCCTCACCCTGCTGGGTCTGCCGCTGTTTGTTACCCTGGGCGCCGGCGGTCTGCTCGCCACCTACTATGCGGATCTGGATCCGGCGCTGCTGATCGTTGAACTCAATCGCCTGGCCTCCTCCCCCTATCTGGCGGCGATCCCGCTGTTCACGTTCGCGGGCGTGGTACTCGCGGCGGGCGGCGCGCCCAAGCGCATGATCCAGTTGTTCAACGCCTGCGTAGGCTGGCTGCCGGGAGGCATAGCGGGTGTCGCGATTGCCTCGTGCGCCTTCTTTACCGCCTTCTCCGGCGCCTCCGGCGTCACCATCCTGGCACTCGGCGGGTTGATGTTCCCGATGCTGCTGCACGCCGGATACGGCGAGCGCTTCACCCTCGGGCTGCTGACGACCTCGGGCTCGCTCGGTCTGCTGTTCGCTCCCAGCCTCCCGATCCTCCTCTATGGCATCGTCGCGGGCGTCAGCATCGACGAGATGTTCCTGGCGGGTGTGGCGCCTGGCCTGGTGCTGATGCTGATGCTCGGTGTGTTCAGTCTCTATGTCGGCAGTAAAACCGCCGTACCGCGCCATGCCTTTTCCTGGTCCAACCTCGCCATTGCACTGCGCGAGGGCATCTGGGATGTGCTGCTCCCGTTAGGCGTGATCGTTGGCATCTTCGGCGGCTACCTCACGATCAGCGAGGCCTCCGCCTGCACCGCCGTCTATGTCCTCATTCTCGAGGGTCTCATCCATCGGGAGATACACCTGGGGAAATACCTCTTTCCGCTGCTCAAGGACACCACCGTACTGGTGGGCTGCATCCTCATCATCCTCTGCGTCGCCATGGGGCTCACCAACCTGCTGATCGATGCACAGGTACCCATGAAGATCTTCGGGTGGGTGAAGGTGCATATCGATTCGCAGTTGCAGTTTCTGATGCTGCTGAATCTGTTCCTGCTGGTCGTGGGCTGCATGATGGACATCTTCTCGGCCATCGTCGTCGTTGTCCCGCTGATCCTGCCGATTGCCAAGCTTTATGGCGTCGATCCCGTGCATCTTGGCATCATTTTCCTCGCCAATCTCGAGATCGGCTACAGCACTCCCCCGGTGGGAATCAACCTGTTTATCGCCAGCCAGCGCTTCGGCCGTCCGATCATGTCGCTGGTTCGCGCG
>JAHKKL010000272.1 GCA_020027635.1 Gammaproteobacteria bacterium | reverse complement strand
AACAAGACCCAAAACTCGGCCGCCTGAACAGACTCACTCACACCGCCCCTTCAGGCTCATTTCTGGATTGGAAAGGACTGTTACCATGGCCATCAGTCGCCATGTCACTCAACCTAATGGGTCAGGGATCAATGGCGCTTACTTAAGAATGTAGCCTGGGTTGAGCGGCAGCGAAACCCGGGTTTCACTGCGTTCAACCCAGGCTACCTCCTTAAGGGAAATATTGGCTTTGCCTCATCTCCGTGAGAGGCCTCATGCCGGGCAATCCTGTAGTGACCGTCGGCCGCAGGGATGCGGCCGTCGAGCGTACATGGAGGTATTCACCGCGTGTCACGAAAGGAGTTACCCGGCATGAGGCCGAGTCAACGCATGACTTGGGAGATTCGTTCACGGCGTGATTTTGCTAGCATGCCGTAAGTCGCCGAGGAGATCATGATGACAAACCGCAAGGGTGTGCTCTACGTGGTCGCCACGCCCATCGGTAACCTGCAGGATATTTCCGAGCGCGCCATCGCCACCCTGAAAAGCGTGTCGCGCATCGCCGCCGAGGATACCCGCCACAGCGCCAGGCTGCTGTCGCATTTCGGTATCGGCACCCCGCTGGTCGCCCTGCACGAGCACAACGAAAGGGAAGTTACGCCGCTGCTGCTCAATATGCTCGCCGCGGGCGATGATCTCGCCATGATCAGCGATGCCGGAACGCCGCTGATCAGCGACCCGGGCTTCTGTCTGGTGCGCGCCGCGCGCGCGGCCGGTTTCCGGCTGGTGCCCGTGCCGGGCCCCGCGGCCTGTATCGCGGCATTGTCGGTCGCCGGCCTGCCGGCGGATCACTTCGTGTTTGAGGGTTTCCTGCCCGCGCGGCCGGTGGCCCGGCGCCGGCGCCTGGAAGAACTGAAGGGGGAAAGCCGGACCCTCGTCTTCCACGAATCGTCGCACCGGATCGTCGAGTGTCTCGGGGACATGGCGGAAATACTGGGCGGCGACCGGCCCGCCGTCATCGCGCGCGAACTCACCAAGGTGTTCGAGACCATCGAGAGCGGCGGTCTCGCCACGCTGCTCGCCTGGCTGCAAGCCGACCCCAATCAGCAGAAGGGCGAGTTCGTCGTCCTGGTGCAGGGCAGGCCGCAGGCCGGCGAGGGCACGCTGGACGAGGCGACCCGGCAGGTGCTCGCGGTGCTGGTGACGGAGCTGCCGCTGAAGCAGGCGGCCGCGCTGGCGGCGAAGATCACCGGGCGATCGAAGAATGAGCTGTATGCGCAGGCGCTGGAAATGAAGAAAGAGGATCGCTAATCCGCGTCCTGCAAACGCGTCTTGCGATCTCCCGATACCTGGGATTACCCCCTCGTTGCATAAATCCTCTCTCCCACCGGAGGGTATCGCAAAAGGTGTTCGCAATCCCGTAGGGTGCGCCGTGCGCACCATGAATCAAGCGCTTGCCTGTTCTCTCCGGTGCGCACGGCGCACCCTACATTGTTTTACAACATACTCTGCTTTGTTAGCGGGCAAGCCCGCTCCAACACTCGCCGGTTACCTCGCTGGTTGCTCCGCATCCTTCAAGCGCCATGCCGCCGCAGCGCCCAGGCCACGTGTTCACGGACCAGCGCCGAGACGTCATCGCGGCGGCGCTCAAGCGCGGTGACCACCTCGCGCGTGGTCGGCGCATTTCCCAGGGCGACGGCAATGTTGCGCAGCCAACACGCGTAGCCGATCCGGTGAATGGCGCTGCCCTGCAGCCGTGCCGTGAATTCCTCGCTGCTCCAGGCAAACAGCCGCGCGAGCGCCGTCGCGTCCAGTGCGTTGCGGCTGCGGAAATCGACCTCGTCCGTGGCGCGGGCGAAGCGGTTCCAGGGGCATACCAGCTGGCAGTCATCGCAGCCGTAGATGCGGTTGCCGAGCAGCGGCCGCAGCGCTTCCGGAATCGAACCGCGCAGTTCGATGGTGAGGTAGGAGATGCACAGGCGCGCATCCAGCTGAAAGGGAGCGACGATGGCGCCGGTCGGGCAGATATCCAGGCAAGCCTGGCAGGTGCCGCAATGGTTCTGCGCCGGCGCATCGACCGGGAGGGGCAGGTTAGTGTACAGCTCCCCGAGAAAGAACCACGAACCGGCCGCTTCGCTGAGCAGGTTGGTGTGTTTCCCGATCCAGCCCAGACCGGCCTTCTGTGCCAGGGCCTTTTCCAGAACCGGGGCGCTGTCGCTGAAGGCGCGGTAGCCAAACGGGCCGGCCACGGCGGCGATCCGTTCGGCCAGTTTCTGCAGGCGCCGTCGCAGCACCTTGTGATAATCGCGCCCCAGGGCATAGCGGGAGACATAGGCGAGGGCCGGGTCCGCGAGGACCCCGTCGGGACCGGCCGCATCCGGCGGCCAGTAGTCCATGCGCGCCGAGATGACCCGCAGCGTACCGGGCAGCAGTTCCGCCGGCCGGCTGCGACGGGTTCCATGCCGCTGCATGTAGTCCATCTCGCCGTGCCGGCCCTGACCGAGCCAGTTGAGCAGGTGGGTCTCGTGCTCATCGAGCGCCGTATCGCCGATGCCGATCTGCTGAAATCCCAGTTCCAATCCCCAGCGTTTGATGCGCGACGCCAGGGACTGGTAGTCGAGGAGGGGATCGGCAGACTGGGTGTGTCTTTCCACGGTGGCTTCGACGGCTGGATTTTTACCCTGGCTTCACGGTATGTTGCACGGGCTGCCGGCTGATGACGGCAGGGACGCAAAGACTATAGTAGTGCACGGTCGCGCCGGATGCCTCAGGTAATCCGGTCTCGAGGACGAATGGCGTTTACTTAGGTCGAAATGTAGGGTGGGTTAGCGTTTGTTGCGTAACCCGCCAGGCGTTGCGCAGCAACACAACGCATTTGTTAGTGAGTGCCTGGCGGCGCAGCCGGTGGGTTACGGCACCAACGGCGTGCCTAACCCCTACATCGATGATGGAACCGCTTGAGCAAGTGCCATTCGTCTCGAGGACGGATTTTTCGGATGTAATCTGTTTATTCTCTGCGTCCTTCGCGCGTCTTTGCGGTGAAAAATTCCAGTACATGCCAAGGGTGTTATGACGACGACTCTCCCGTTATATACCGCAACACAGGTGCGCGAACTCGACCGCACGGCAATCGAGGAGGCCGGGATTCCCGGCTACACATTGATGTCGCGGGCCGGCGCGGCGGCCTGGGATGCCCTGCGCGAGGACTGGCCGGAGGCACGGCGCATTCTCGTGGTTTGCGGAACCGGCAATAACGGAGGCGACGGCTACGTGCTCGCCCGCCACGCCATGCAGGCGCACCGCCGCGTCACGGTCCTGCAGGCGGGCGATGCCGGTCGCCTCGGCGGCGATGCGCTGACGGCGCGCGACGCCTATCTGGCGGGGGGAGGGGAGATCCATGCCGGCGACCCTGCGCGGCTCCCGGACGCCGAGGTGATCGTGGACGCCCTGTTCGGCACCGGGCTCGGCCGTCCCATCGAGGGGGAATGGCTGGCTGTGGTGGAGGCGGTCAACCGGGCGGGTATTCCGGTGCTGGCCATCGATATTCCGAGCGGCTTGCACGCCGATACCGGTGTGGTGCTCGGGGGCGCCGTAAAGGCGAACCGGACGGTGACCTTCATCGGTCGCAAGCAGGGCCTGTATACCGGACAGGCGGCCGAGTTCACCGGCGGGATCACGTTTTCCGACCTCGGTGTACCGGCGAGCATCTACCAGCGGGTGCCGCCGCCAGCGCTCCTGGTGACGGCGCCGCCGTTGGGGGTATTGGCGGCGCCACGC
>JAHKKL010000036.1 GCA_020027635.1 Gammaproteobacteria bacterium | reverse complement strand
TGCGGCGTTGCTATGCATTGGCCGATCCCTCCGGCTAATTGATGTTTTGATGCACTCCGCGCCCGTGCCCCGTTCATCCGGGAGTGACCGCCCGGCTGTGACACTGCCGTGAATTGCGCAAGGAACCGGGCGGTCTATCCACATCTGTCACTTCGGCAATTGTTCCTGCACTGCCTGCCGGGATGTTGCCAAGGCGCGTGAGCAGGACGGACGGTTGCGCCTGCACTATCTGCAGTTCCCTCATCCCTGCGGATCATACGGAAGCTTCGAGAGTAATTGGGACAGATTTATTTTTCAGGAAAATAAATGTGCCCCCTTATCATTTTTCCATCACCCATCGTCAAAATAATCAGAGTTGATCAGCTTGATACAGGAATCCGTCCATATGTCGCTTCGGCCAACTCCTGCCGTCTGAGAAATAGCGTAGGGTGCGCCGTGCGCACCGGGGAATGACATCTCCACATCATGGTGCGCACGGCGCACCCTACAACTGCAGACGGCCAGGTTGGGGCGATGCCGGTCATCGAAGATCTGACACCGTCCGTCAGATCACATGCTGACTGATACACTTCATCCGAATCTCATCACCAGGTCGGCGCCCCGCCCTGAAGCCTACTGCTCGCGCTCCTTGCCTACGTTCCTGCGGGCATTAATGCCGTAATTTCCGCTCAATGCTAAGGCCATCGGTGCCAACGCCACATAGGACGGAGAGGTGAGCGGCAGGAGGGACCGGGCGGGAGCATCCTTCCTCGCGTGTTCATACACTCCAATCATCTTGTCGTGAAATGCGTTCTCGAGTTGATTATCCATCGCGCGGCAACTCGTGGGGGTTTACGGCGCCCATAGGCCGCGCCGTTTTTTGGCGTCGACGTGATGGGCTGGTTATGTGCGGCTCTTCCAACGACGCGGATTTCGACTGCCATGCATTACCGCAACCACGATAATTGTCACGGTCTCTACTCGAAAATAAACACCGAGCGGAATGCGATGAATGATGGCCCGTCTTGTGTTCCGATGAACGTTTGGATAAATCAGCGGTGTTTCTGCGATGCTCGAAAACATCGTCAACACTTCATCAAGGAACTCGTGTCCCAGATCTTTCCGCTGCTCCTCGTACCAGGCTGCCGCATCCGCCAAGTCTTGCTCTGCTTCCGGCCTGAGTCGAACCTCAAGGGTCACAGCTTGCGCCGAATTTCCTTGATAGATTCGGTCGCTAAGCGACCACGGTTTCCATCGACTTCGTAGGCGTCCAGACGCCTGTCGAGCTCAGCCTTTTGTTCGTCGGTAAGTGGTAGTGCCTTCTGATCGGAGGCGATGCTGTCCCACAATTCTTCGACGAGCTTGATGCGCTCGTCGACTGGAAGTTCACTCAACTTCGTATTCATCGCGATACCTCTCAAAGTTCTACTACTCAGTTTAACCCAGAGAGACCAAAACCGAATATAACCCTTACGAAGGCCATCGCTGGCAACACGACACAGGACGGAGAGGTAAGAGGCAGGAGGGGCCGGACGAGACCGTCGGCTGCAGGGACGATGCACAGGGATGTGCAAGTGTTGCGTGAGGGCACGGCTGCAGGGAGAAGGTGAGACCGGGAACCGGTCGAGAGACTGGCCTGGGCCATGCAGGAGATAGGGTACCAAAAGTAGGCGCTTCAGGCGACGCAGGAGCAGTTACCGAGGATGCCCGGAGCGACTGCAACCGGCGAGCCTCCAGGGAGGGATTGACGGCGTGTCCCGTCCGGTCCCTCCTGCCGGTACATCCGGTGGGTTGGCAGCAACGGCGTGCTTGAACCACATCGATGCTGGAACCGCCTAGGCAATTGTCATTCGAGTGAGTACCTATGTATGGGACAGACTGTGCACTCGCGCCTTTTGGTGATCGCTGCCTGCGCCGGTGCGTTGATGACCTGCCGGCCGAAAGCGATTTTTCCAGTATTTAAAGTAGGGTTTTGCGCACTCCCTGCCCCGCGATCGGCGCTGATTGACCATTCAAAACTGTCACCGCCCATTAAATTCCGCTAATATTCGCGGTTCGCTGGCGGGGGCGTGACACGTGTTCCGCGCCCGGTCTGCAGGCCGCGGGAAAAGACAGGCGTCCGGCCTCGATTTACCGCGGTCTCATGTCTCACACGACAAGTGCACTCGGAGATTACGATGCCGATAAACGTGGCCGTACCCAAAGAAACCGTTCCGGGTGAACGGCGCGTCGCCCTGGTGCCCGGCGTCGCCGAACAGCTCGCCAAACAAGGACTGCAGGTGCTGATCCAGTCCGATGCCGGGCTCGGCGCCTTCTACCGTAACAGCGAATATGCTTCAGCCCGCATCGTCTTCGACGCCGACACACTCTTCGCCGAGGCCGACATCGTGCTCACGGTGCAACCGCTGACGCCGGAGGCCATCGCCAAGCTGCGCGAGGGGACGATCGTCATCGGTTTCCTGCATCCCTACGAATACCCGGAACGCACCGCGCTGCTGCGCGACCGGCGCATCACCAGTTTCGCCATGGAACTGATCCCGCGACTCTCGCGCGCCCAGGGCATGGATGCGCTCTCCTCGCAGGCCAACATCGCCGGCTACAAGGCCGCGCTGCTGGCGGCTGAGCTTACGGCGCGCTTCTTTCCCATGCTGACCACGGCCGCCGGCACCATCCGCCCGGCGCGGGTGCTGGTGGTCGGCGTCGGGGTGGCCGGGCTGCAGGCCATCGCCACGGCGAAGCGCCTCGGCGCGATCGTCGAGGCCTACGACGTGCGCCCGGAGACCCGCGAACAGGTGGAGTCGCTCGGCGCCAAGTTCGTGGACGTGCAAGTCACCGCGCAGGGCAGCGGCGGTTATGCCCGGGAACTCACGGAGGAGGAAAAGCAGCAAGAGGTGGCGGTCCTCAGCCAGCATGTCTCCCAGGCCGATGCCATCATCTCCACCGCCGGCGTGCCGGGCAAGCGCGCCCCCTGCATCATTTCCAAGGCCATGGTGGAAGCAATGAAGCCCGGCTCGGTGATCATCGACACGGCCGCCTACAGCGGCGGCAACTGCGAACTCACCCGTCCCGGCCACAAGATCGAACACAACTGCGTGATCATCTACGGGCCCCTCAATGTCCCGGCCATGCTGCCGGTGCACGCCAGCGAGATGTTCGCCAAGAACCTGGTCAACTTCCTGCCGCTGATCGTGCGCGGCGGGGAAATCCGGCCGGACTGGGATGACGAGATCGTGCGCGGCTCGGTGATGACCCATGCCGGCGAGATCCGGCATCCGCAGACGCGGGAATTCGTGGAGGCAACATCATGATCGAGGGATTCACCGCGCTGTATATCTTCATGCTCGCCGCCTTCACCGGCTACGAGGTCATCAGCCGGGTGCCGGTCATCCTGCACACGCCGCTGATGTCGGGCTCGAATTTCGTGCACGGCATCGTGCTCGTCGGCGCCATGGTCGCCCTCGGGCATGCCGACACGACGCTGGAGCGGGTCATCGGCTTTTTCGGCGTCATGCTCTCGGCCGGCAACGCCGTCGGTGGTTATGTGGTCACGGAGCGCATGCTGGAGATGTTCAAGAGCAGCAAGGGCAGGGACAAACGCTGATGGATACCGTCATCGAGATCTGTTATTTCCTCGCGGCCATGCTCTTCATCCTCGGGCTGAAACGCATGAGCTCGCCGCTCACGGCGCGCGCGGGCATCCTGTGGGCCGGCAGCGGCATGCTGGTCGCCACTCTCATCACCTTCTTCTGGCCGGGCATGGAGAATTACCTGCTCATGACCGTCGCCATCGCCATCGGCGGCGTGGCCGCCTGGTGGTCCGGCAGGAAAGTGGCCATGACCAACATGCCGCAGATGATCGCGCTTTACAATGGCATGGGCGGCGGCGGTGCCGGCGCGATCGCCGCGGTGGAACTGCTCAAGGGCGACTTTCATTCCGACGCCTTTCTCACCCTCGCCCTGCTGGGCGCGCTGATCGGGTCGGTGTCGTTCTCGGGTTCCATCATCGCGTTCGCGAAATTGCAGGGCCTGATGAAGCGGCCGCTGCGCTTCGCGTTTCAGCACCACATCAACCTGGTGATCTTCGCCTTGGCGCTCGCGGCCGGCGGCCTGATCATCAAGACGGGCGACACCGCCGGCATCGGCCTGCTGATTTTCTTCGCCCTGGCGCTCGCCTTTGGGGTGCTGAAGACCCTGCCGATCGGCGGGGCCGACATGCCGGTGGTCATCTCCCTCTACAACGCCCTGACCGGGCTCGCGGTCGGCGTCGAGGGTTTCGTGCTCGACAACGCCGCCATGATCATCGCGGGCACGGTCGTGGGCGCGGCCGGCACGCTGCTCACCCAGCTCATGGCAAGGGCGATGAACCGTTCGATCGGCCACGTGCTGTTCGGCTCCTTCGGCGAAGAACACGGCGAGGAACAGGAGACGGTGGAAGGCAGCCTCAAGCCCATCGACGTGACCGATGCCGGCATCATGATGGCCTACGCCGAGCGGGTCATCATCGTCCCCGGCTACGGCATGGCCGTGGCTCAGGCCCAGCACAAGATCAAGGAGTTGATGCATGTGTTGCTGGACCGGGGCATCGACGTCAAATTCGCCATCCATCCGGTCGCCGGACGCATGCCCGGGCACATGAACGTGCTGCTCGCCGAGGCCGACGTGCCCTATGACCGCCTGTACGATCTCGACGAGATCAACGCCCAGTTTCCGCAGACGGACGTGGTGCTGGTGATCGGCGCCAATGACGTGGTCAATCCCATGGCCCGCAGCAACCCGGAGAGCCCCATCTACGGCATGCCGATCCTGAACGTGGACCAGGCGCGGAACGTCATCATCATCAAGCGCGGCCAGGGCAAGGGTTTCTCGGGCGTCGAGAATGCCCTGTTCTATGCCGACAACGCGCGCATGCTCTACGGCGACGGGCAGGGGATGACCGGAGAACTGATCCAGGCCATCAAGCAACTGTAACCGGCACCCGATGCGGCTACCGGTACAAGCGGACAGCGCGTCCCCGCCGTATTTGTCCGACCATGCAGTCCTTGGCCACGAAACGCCATCACCTTATACCGGTGCCGGATTCCGTGGGTAACAGTGGGTCGAGGAAACCGCCGTTTCCGGAATTGGATGGCACACGGCAAGGGATTGCACGGCCGAAATACGCAATCGTACTTATGACATCCCGTCATGACAGCTTGACATTTATGCACAGTCGCAGTGCAAGTGCGATATTTCGAATAGATTGTCGCTCAAAAGTATATGAGCACATTATTATTAACTATATCTTATTGATTAGATGTATTTTTATGATGTGGTTAAAAAATAGTCATTTTAACAACAAGGCAGGAAAAACGGGGCTTGGACGCGATTGACAACAATTCATCCACAAAGTTATCCACAGGATTTGTGGATAACAAACGGGACTCAATCGAATGAATGAGTTAGCGCTGTTTGATCATAAATCGCCTCAGACATGTAGGCTAACTGGGGATGCCTCACCGTTACCGCTTGGGTGATAATCGCCCCGTGCACGAATCCCTGCTCACCATTGCCGTTCCCTCCCCGCTCCACCGCAGTTTCGACTACCTCCCACCCCTGGCAACGGACATCGCGGCGCTGCTGCCGGGGATGCGCGTGCGCGTACCCTTCGGCGCACGCATGACGATCGGCATCCTGCTGGAGGTGACGGCACACAGCCGCATCGACCGCAAGCGCCTAAAACGCGCACTGGCGGTCCTCGACCGGTCTCCCGCGTTATCCGCCGATATCCTCGCCATGGCGCGCTGGGCCAGCGCCTACTATCAATACCCGATCGGCGAGGCCTTGAGCGCGGCGCTCCCCGCCCTGCTGCGGCGTGGCCAACCGCCGGCGGACCCAGACGACACCGGCTGGCGTCTCACCATGGCCGGCGCCCACCTCGATCCGGCCACGCTGCGGCGCGCGCCGCGGCAGACCGCGGTGCTGCGGCAGCTGCACTCCCGACCGGAAGGCCTGCGGCGCGCCGAGCTGGAGGCGACGCCCGAGGTCTTGCGTACCCTGCGCGAGAAGGGTTGGATCGAGGCATGCACCCTGGCGACGAGCGACACCCCCGCGCCGACGGAGTGCGAGGCGGGTCATGTGCTCAACGCGGCCCAGCAGGCGGCCGTCGACGCGGTGCGGGAAACCCTGGGAGGGTTCGCCGCCTTTCTGCTTGAGGGCGTCACGGGCAGCGGGAAAACCGAGGTCTACCTGCGAATCATCGCCGCGGTCATCGCAGAGCGCCGTCAGGCCCTGATCCTGGTGCCGGAAATCGGCCTGACCCCGCAGCTGGTGGAGCGCTTCCGGCGCCGCTTCGCCGTCCCGCTCGCGGTGCTGCATTCCGGCCTCAACGACTCGGAACGTCTCGCCGCCTGGCGGCGGGCCGGCAGCGGCGAGGCCCTCATCGTCATTGGCACGCGTTCGGCCATCTTCACGCCGCTTGCCCGTCCGGGCGTGCTGGTGGTCGACGAGGAGCACGATGCCTCGCTGAAACAGCAGGACGGCCTGCGCTATTCGGCGCGCGATCTCGCCGTCTGGCGGGCCCGACAGCTTGCCGTGCCGGTCGTGCTGGGCTCGGCGACACCTTCGCTGGAAAGCCTGTACAACGTCGCCCAGGCGCGCTACCGGCACCTGCTGCTGCCGGAGCGGACCGGCTCCGCCGGCCTGCCGTCCTACGAGATCCTCGATCTGCGCCGGCAGCCGCTCGAACACGGTCTGTCCCCCGGCATGCTCGCGCGCATCCGCGCCCATCTCGCCGACGACGGGCAGGTGCTGCTGTTTCTAAACCGCCGCGGCTACGCCCCGACGCTCATCTGCCATGACTGCGGTTGGATCGCCGGCTGCTCGCGCTGCGATGCCCGCATGACCGTGCACCAGGCCGAACGCCAGCTGCGCTGCCACCACTGCGGCAGCCAGCGGCCCGTCGATACCCATTGTCCGGCCTGCGGCGGCGAGGATCTGCGGCCGCTCGGCCAGGGAACCGAGCGCGTCGAACAGGCACTGGCCGAACACTTCCCGGAGGTGGAGCGGCTGCGCATCGACCGCGACACCACGCGGCGCAAGGGCGAGCTCGCCAACCTGCTGCAACAGGCGCGCGCCGGCCACGGGCGCATCCTGCTCGGCACCCAGATGCTGGCCAAGGGCCATCATTTTCCGGATGTCACGCTGGTCGGCATCCTCAATGTCGACCAGGGCCTGTTCGGCATCGACTTCCGCGCCAGCGAACGCATGGCCCAGCTGATCATTCAGGTGGCCGGGCGTGCCGGGCGCCGCGACCGGACCGGACAGGTGGTCATCCAGACCCATCACCCGGACCATCCCCTGCTGCAAACGCTGGTCCGGCAGGGCTATCCGGCCTTCGCCCGCGCCGCGCTGGCCGAGCGGGAAGCGGCCCGGCTGCCGCCGGCCAGCCACATCGCCCTGGTGCGAGCCGAAGCCACGGAGGCATCCCTGCCCTCGGGCTTCCTCGAGGGCGTCAAGCAGCAGATTCATGAACTTGGCGTGGCCGATGTCGAGGTGTGGGGTCCGGTGCCGGCCGGCATGGAACGGCGCGCCGGGCGTTTTCGCGCCCAGCTTCTGCTGCAGTCGACACAGCGCGGCAGCCTGCAACGCCTGCTGGGCAGTCTGGTCCGGCGACTGGAACAGGCCAAGGCGGCCCGCAAGGTGCGCTGGTCCGTCGACGTCGATCCGGCGGACATGTTCTGATCCCTGCAGTCCTGCTTGCAAGATCGCGGTCGCCGGGGATAATAGGCTGCCCGTTGAACCGGTTTTATTCACGCACGTACGCGAAGGTCGCGTGCCTGGCTCCGGTACGGCCCGAAGCCGCGGAGCTGCCGCAATAACTTCCGTGACCTTGTGCTACATCGTTGCTTTGCGTTCTTGGACAGGTCTTGATTTATGGAAGCCATGATGTGTCGTCATTGCGAGGAACAAGGTGACGAAGCAATCCCTGTCATGAGGACGCATCAGCGTCCGTGGTGATTTCATCGAGATCCCTCGCGGTCGCTCGGGACACCTGCGGCGGATTGCCGCGCTGCGCTCGCAATGACAAATACAGCCTCCTTATCAGAATCGACACACCCAGAGCAGTGCGCCACCCGTGAAAGAACACATTGCACAGATCCTCGCCGGCGCCGTCGCCAGATTGCAGGACGACGGCGCCCTGCCCCGGGACCTCTTGCCCGCCATCCTCGTGGAGCGCACGCGCGAGCGCGATCACGGCGACTACGCCACTAACCTCGCGCTGACACTGGCGAAAGCGGCGCGCTGCAAACCGCGCGAACTGGCCGAGCGACTCGTGGCCGCCCTCCCCGCCGGCGGGCCTATCGAGCGGATCGAAATCGCCGGCCCGGGCTTCATCAACTTCTTCCTCGGCCCGGACGCCTACCATGCCGTCATCGGCGAGATCCTGGAACAGGCGTCAGACTACGGGCGCAGCCGCCGCGGGGCGGGACAGCTCATCCAGGTCGAATTCGTTTCTGCCAATCCGACCGGTCCGCTGCACGTGGGCCACGGTCGCGGCGCGGCCTATGGCGCCGCCGTGGCCGACCTGCTCGAGGCCGTCGGCTATCGCGTGCACCGTGAGTACTACGTCAATGACGCTGGCCGCCAGATGGACATCCTGGCGGCCAGCGTCTATCTGCGCTACCTCGAGCTCTGCGGCGAGGATATCCCGTTTCCGGCCAACGGCTACCAGGGCGACTACGTCTGGGACATCGGCGCCACCCTCCACCGTGAACAGGGCGAGCGCCTGCGCCATCCGGCCGCCGAAGTTTTTGCCGGCGTCCCGGCCGATGAACCGGCGGGCGGCGACAAGGAAACCCATATTGACGGCGTGATCGCCCGCGTCCAGCGGCTGCTCGGGCGGGAGGACTACCGGCTGGTATTCGACGCCGGGCTCGACGCCATCCTGAACAACATCCGCCAGGACCTGAAGGAGTTCGGCGTCGTCTATGATGAATGGTTCTCGGAGCGCTCGCTCGCCGAGAACGGGGCGGTGGAAAAGGTGATCACGCGGCTCGAGCAGAGCGGCCACACCTACGTGAAGGACGGCGCACTGTGGTTCCGCTCCACCGACTACGGCGACGAGAAGGACCGCGTCATCATCCGCGAGAACGGCCAGAAGACCTATTTCGCCTCCGACATCGCCTACCACGCCAACAAGCTGGAGCGGGGCTACGCCCGGGTCATCGATATCTGGGGCGCGGACCATCACGGCTATGTGCCGCGCGTCAAGGCGGCCCTCAAGGCCCTCGGCGACGACCCCGCCAGGCTCGATGTGCTGCTGGTGCAGTTCGCGGTGCTCTACCGCGGCGGCGCCAAGGTGCAGATGTCGACGCGCTCCGGCGAGTTCGTCACCCTGCGTGAACTGCGGCAGGAGGTCGGCAACGACGCGGCGCGCTTCTTCTACGTCATGCGCAAGTGCGAGCAGCACATGGATTTCGATCTCGATCTTGCGAAGTCGCAGTCGAGCGACAACCCGGTCTATTACGTCCAGTACGCCCATGCGCGCGTGATGAGCGTCTTCCGGCAACTCACCGAGAAGGGCTACGCCTGGGACCGGGCGCTCGGCGCGCGCCACCTGGCATTGCTGGGCGAGACGCACGAACAGCAGCTGATGATCAGCCTGTCGCGCTATCCGGAGGTAATCGAGACCGCCGCGCTCGATCACGAGCCGCACCTCCTCACGCACTACCTGCGCGAACTGGCCAACGACTTCCATACCTATTACAACGCGCACACCTTCCTGGTCGCCGATGAGGCGCTACGCAATGCGCGCCTCAACCTGATCGAGGCAACCCGGCAAGTCATCGCCAACGGACTGCAGCTGCTTGGCGTGTCCAGGCCGGATGCCATGTAATGCCCAGGGATTACAAGCATCGCGTCACACGCCGGCGCAAGCGCCGCCCGGTTTCGCCCTGGCTGGGCATGGCCGCGGGACTGCTGATCGGGGTGTTCGCCGCCGCCATTGCCTACTTCAAGCTGATTGCCCCGCCGCCGCAAATCGCGGCGCCGGCCTTCATGCCCGAGATCCCGGAGCCACCGGCCAAACCCGCACCCCCGAAGGAAGCGAAGCAGGAAGAGAAAAACCCCGTGCCGTCAGCGCCAAAACCGCGCTTCGACTTCTATACCATCCTTCCGGAGATGGAGGTCGTTATTCCGGAGGAGGAGATCAGGGCGAAGACCGCGCCGGGCGCCCTCAAACCGGTGGAGAAACCCGCGACCGCCGTCCTCCAGAACGAACCGGACGTCAATCCGGCGGAGAAGCCCGCGACCGGACTCCTGCAGAGCCAGCCGGCCGTCAAACCGGCGGAATCCTCCAGAGGTAACTACTTCCTCATGTCCGGTTCCTTCAGCAGCGCGGATCAGGCCAACCGGGTCAAAGCCGAGCTCGCCATGCTCGGCCTTGAAGCCAGTGTTCAGAAGCTCACCGTCAACAACAAGAACACCGTTCACCGCGTGCGCGTGGGCCCCTTCCGTGACTTCAGCTCCCTGAACCAGGCGCGATCGTTGCTGAGCCAGCATGGCATCCAGAGCACCCCGGTGATGATCCGGCAGTAATGCCGGC
>JAHKKL010000271.1 GCA_020027635.1 Gammaproteobacteria bacterium | reverse complement strand
CGGCTGAACAGCGCGGCGAGATGCAGGAAGCGGTTGTCGATGCGGTTGATGCAGGCGTAATGCGGGTTGACGCCGGTGTTGTTGTGCACGTCGATGCTGGCGAAGGCGCGCCGCGTACGCAGGCACTCGACCAGCCGCTGCATCATGCGCGCCTCGGGCAGTTCCGGAGTCATGGTGCCCGGCCAGATGCGGTTGTAGTCGGGCTGGCCATCCAGGCGCCGTTGCCCGGCACGGGCGGCGCTCACGTTGCCGATAAACAGCGACAGCGCGCGGGGCAACTCCCTCGACCGGTAGGCGCGCAGCAGCGCCTGGGCGGCAAGGAAACCGGCGTCCTCGTTGCCGTGCAGCAGCACGCTGACGAACAGCGGTTCCGGCTGCCGTCCCCGCAGATGGATCAGGGTGGGTCCGCCCAGCAGGTCGTGGAGATCCGCCACGCGGGCTTCCAGCAGACCATTCGGCAGGGTTTCGATTTCGTTCAGCATACGGCGCGTGCTAGGAATTACGTTGACTATGCCTCATGCCGGGTAACTCCTGTCGTGACCGTCGGCCGCAGGGACGATGCACAGGGATGTGCAAGTGTCGCGTGAGGGCAGGATGCCCGGAGCGACTGCGGCCGGCGAGCGTACAGGGACGTATTCACAGCGTGTCACGACAGGAGTTACCCGGCATGGGGCCTCTCACAGGATGTAGCCTGATGAGTTGAGCGATAGTGAAACCCTGGAGACATGAATGGAAAACAGGCAAGTAGTCACCATCGAAGGTAACGAGGCGGCAGCCTACGTGGCCTACCGCACCAACGAAGTCTGCGCGATCTATCCCATCACGCCCTCGTCCACCATGGCCGAGCTTGCCGACCAGTGGGCATCCGAAGGCAAGACCAACCTCTGGGGGGACATACCCGTCATCGCCGAGATGCAGAGCGAGGGCGGCGCCGCGGGTGCGGCTCATGGCGCCCTGCAGACCGGCGCCCTGACGACGACCTTCACCGCCTCCCAGGGGCTGATGCTCATGATTCCGAACATGTACAAGATCGCCGGCGAGCTCACCGCGACGGTCTTCCACGTGGCGGCGCGCTCGCTCGCCGCCCAGGGCCTGTCCATTTTCGGCGATCACCAGGACGTCATGGCCGTGCGCGCCACCGGCTTCGCCCAGCTCGCCTCGGGCTCCGTGCAGGAGGCCCACGACTTCGCCCTGATCGCCCAGGCGAGCACGCTCGAGTCGCGCATCCCCTTCATCCACTTCTTCGACGGCTTCCGCACCTCGCACGAGGTGAACAAGATCACCCTGCTCACCGACGCGGAGATCCGCGCGATGATCCGCGACGACCTGGTGATCGCCCACCGCCAGCGCGGACTCAATCCGGATCACCCCTTCATGCGCGGCACGGCGCAGAACCCCGACATGTATTTCCAGGGCCGCGAGACCGTCAATCCCTACTACGCCCGGACGCCCGGAATCGTCGAGGCGAACATGCAGAAATTCGCCGAGCTCACCGGCCGGCAGTACCGGCTGTTCGAGTATTACGGCGACCCGCAGGCGCAGCGGGTGATCGTCATCATGGGCTCCGGGGCGGATACCGTGCGCGAGACCGTGGAGTACCTGCAGTCCCACGGCGAGTCGGTCGGCGTCATCCAGGTCCACCTGTACCGGCCCTTCTCGGCGCGGCATCTGCTCGATGCCATCCCCGGGAGCACCCGCGCCATCGCGGTGCTCGACCGGACCAAGGAACCGGGCGCCACGGGCGATCCCCTGTACCTCGACGTGGTGACCGCGTTCATGGAGGCGAATGCCGGCGGCGAGCTGCCGACCCCCGCCCTGCCCCGCCTGATCGGCGGACGTTACGGACTGTCCTCCAAGGAATTCACGCCCGCGATGGTCAAGGCCATTTTCGACGAGCTGGGGAAGGAGCGACCCAAGACGCACTTCACCATTGGCATCAACGACGACCTCAGTCACACCAGCCTGGAATACGACCCGGGCTTCATCATCGAGCCGGACAACGTGGTGCGCGCCGTATTCTACGGCCTGGGCGCCGACGGCACCGTGGGCGCCAACAAGAACAGCATCAAGATCATCGGCGAGGATCCGGCCTTCAACGCCCAGGGCTACTTCGTCTACGATTCCAAGAAATCGGGATCGCAGACCGTCTCCCACCTGCGTTTCGGGCCCGACCCGATCCGCTCGAGCTACCTGGTCCAGTCCGCGAACTTCATCGGCTGCCACGCGTTCAACTTCCTGGAGCAGACCAACGTACTGGAGAAGGCCGCCCCCGGGGCGACCTTCCTGCTGAACAGCCCCCATGGACCCGATACAGTGTGGGAACACCTGCCGCGCGGCATCCAGCAGACCCTCATCGACAAGGGCCTGTCGTTCTACGTCATCGACGCCTACAAGGTCGCGCGCGAAAGCGGCATGAGCAATCGCATCAACACCGTGATGCAGACCTGCTTCTTCGCCCTATCCGGAGTGATGCCGAAAGACAAGGCCATCGCCAAGATCAAGAAGGCCATCGAGAAGACCTATGGCAAGAAGGGCGAGGAGGTCGTGCGCAAGAACTTCGAGGCGGTCGACACCACACTCGCCCAGCTGTTTCCGGTCGCGGTGCCCAAACGGGTAACCAGCGAGCATGAACTGATGTCCCCCGTACCGGACGACGCGCCGGAGTTCGTGCGCAAGGTCACGGCGATGATGATGGCCGGCAGGGGGGACGAGCTGCCGGTGAGCATCCTGCCCGCGGACGGCACCTATCCGACCGCGACGACCTGCTGGGAGAAGCGCAACATCTCCCAGTTCGTGCCGGTGTGGGAACCGGGGATCTGCATCCAGTGCGGCAACTGCAGCTTCGTCTGCCCGCACAGCGTCATCCGCGCCAAGTTCTACGGCGAGGGGCGCCTCAAGCAGGCGCCCGCGGACTTCAAGTCCGCCGCCATCGATGCGCGCGGCCTGCCCGATGTGCGCTACACCCTGCAGATCTATCTGGAGGACTGCACCGGCTGCGGGCTGTGCGTCGAGGCCTGCCCCGCCCGAAGCAAGGAGGAAACCGGGCGCCGGGCGATCAACATGCAGCCGAAGGAACCCGTGCTGGAGGCGGAGCGGGAGAACATCGCGTTCTTCGAAACGCTGCCCTACGTCGATCGCGGCCGGGTGGACTTCTCGACGGTGCGCGGCGTGCAGTTCCTGCAGCCGCTGTTCGAGTTCCCGGGCTCCTGCGCCGGCTGCGGCGAGACACCCTACATCAAGCTGCTTTCCCAGCTCTTCGGCGACCGCCTGATCGTCGCCAACGCGACCGGCTGTTCCTCCATCTACGGCGGCAACCTGCCCACCACTCCGTGGAGCCAGAACGACGAGGGCCGCGGGCCGGCCTGGTCCAACTCGCTGTTCGAGGATAACGCCGAGTTTGGCCTGGGATTCCGCCTTACCGCCGACCAGCAGCTCGCCATGGCCGAACGCCTGCTGAAGGAACTGATCCCGGAACTGGGCGAGGGCTTCGTCGAGCAGATCCTGCTCGCCCCGCAGATCACCGAGTCCGAGATCCGCGCCCAGCGCGCGCTGATCGCGCAGCTGCAGGAGAAACTGCGGCAGATGAACACGGAGGCGGCCCGGCACCTGCTGTCGGTCTGCGATCACCTGGTGCGGCGCAGCATCTGGCTGGTCGGCGGCGACGGCTGGGCCTACGACATCGGCTCCGGGGGCCTGGACCACGTCCTGTCCATGGGCCGCGACGTCAATGTCCTGGTGCTGGACACCGAGGTCTATTCCAACACCGGCGGCCAGATGTCCAAGGCCACGCCCCTGGGGGCGGTGGCGAAATTCGCTGCCGGCGGCAAGCATGTGGCCAAGAAGGACCTGGCGATGCAGGCGATCTCCTACGGCAACGTCTACGTGGCCCGGGTCGCGATGGGAGCGAACCCGCAGCAGACCCTGCTCGCCTTCCGCGAGGCGGAGGCCTATCCGGGGCCGTCCATCATCCTCGCCTACAGCCATTGCATCGCGCACGGCATCAACATGCAGCACGGCATGGGGCAGCAGCAGCGCGCCGTCATGAGTGGTTACTGGCCCCTCATGCGCTACAATCCCGAGGTGCTCAAATCGGGCGAGAACCCCTTCGTGCTCGATTCGCCCAGCCCGCGCATCCCCTTCAGGGATTACGCCTACCAGGAGCTGCGCTACAAGATGCTCACCCGCACCAACCCGGCCGAGGCCGAGCTGCTGATGGTGATGGCCCAGGAGCAGGTCATCCAGAAGTGGCGGCAGTACGAACGCGCCGGTTTCCAGGGCAGGGAGCGGCGCGTGAGCGACGATACCCGGACCCGGGACGTGAAAGACCCGACCTGAAACCCCAGTCACAGCAGAGGATAACCGTATGGATCTCCGCACCACCTACATGGGGCTGCCGCTCAAGCACCCCATCGTCGCATCCGCCTCTCCCCTGTCCGAGAAGCTCGACAACATCAAGCGCATGGAGGACGCGGGGGCCGCG
>JAHKKL010000270.1 GCA_020027635.1 Gammaproteobacteria bacterium | reverse complement strand
GCCGGAGAGAGGAATCGAACCTCCGACCTACTGATTACGAATCAGTTGCTCTACCGACTGAGCTACTCCGGCGTGCGGCGGGGCAGTATAAAACGACGATGGTTCAGGAAGCAAAAATGACCGCACCCGGCTGATGCAGATTCAGTGTTCCCGTGCGGCGCTGCGCAGGCGGATAATGACATCAATACCGTCGGCTACCGTACCTACCGGCAGCTCAGGCAGTGTATCGATGATAATATCCGAAGCCTCGATGTCCCTGAGCTCGCCAGTATCGACGTTGTAGAAATGGTGATGATTGCTGGTGTTGGAGTCATAGAACACCCGTGTGGGATCCACGATGACCTCACGGATCAGTCCCTTGCGGGCGAATAGACCCAGCGTGTTATAGACCGTCGCCTTGGAAACACGGTCACTGCCGTCATTCACATAGTGCATTACCTGGTCGGCGCAGAGGTGCTGGATACGATTAAACAGCACGCGCGCGATCAGCAGTCGTTGCCGGGTCGGAAGAATATCGTGGCGTTTCAGCAGACCCGCCAGCTGGGGTGGGCTAAGCATCTGTCTATGGATGGTTTTTTCCATAATTGGAGTATATGCCGCAAGCCGGCGCAGCGTCTACGCCAGTTATCTCAAGCGGGTGATTTCATGTAGTTATCCATCGAATAGGGAGCAGGAGCGGTAAACCCTGGCTGTTTTTGCATCAGCTCCAGCAGGAGTCGGATCGACGCCGGCGCCATCACCACGCCATTGCGGAAGTGACCGGTATTCACAAACAGGCCCTGTATCCGCGGATGCTCGCCGATAAAGGGTACCCCGTCCGGTGATCCGGGCCGCAAACCGGCCCACTGCCTGACGAGTTCGCATTCGGACAATGCCGGAACGAGGGCGGTTGCCGCTCGCGCCAGTTCATCGCGCGCCTCTTGGGTCGTCCCCTTGTCGAAACCGGTGTATTCCAGGGTACTACCAGCCAGAATGAGCCCATCCAGGCGCGGGATAAGATAATGGCCCTGATAGAGGACGATATGCTTGAGTAATCCCGGGGGGGCCTGAAACTGAATCATCTGACCGCGCACCGGCTTGACGGGAAGGTCCAGCCCGGTTTCCCTGAGCAGCTGCGCGCTCCAGGCGCCAGCGGCGATCACGACCCGGTCCGCAGGGTATTCCCCGCCGGCTGTCCTGACCCCCTGAATCGTCCCGCCCCGAGAAACGAAGCCGAGGACCGGCGTGTTCTCGTGAATCGCGACACCCTGCTGATGCAGTGACCGGCGCAGTGCCTTGCAGAGTCGCGGATTGCGAACCTGACCCACGTCAGGCAGCAGGATAGAAGACCGGAGACCCTCCGCCAAGGCCGGTTCCAGCGCTTTTGTCTGAATCCCATCAAGGGGACGCAGCCGGTAATGATGCTTTTCCACCCAGTCCTCGACCACCGGGTCAAGCTCGAAATCAACCATTAACAGACCGCACCGGACCCATTCGATGTCGACGCCGGTCTCTTCCCGCAGTTCCCGAGCCAGAACCGGGTAGTGCTGCTGACTCCAGCTGACCAGTGCCGAAACCGCATCCGGATATTCCCAGGGAATCAATGGAGACACAATGCCTCCCCCGGCCCAGGAGGATTCACGACAGGTCTCTCCCCGTTCCAGCAGGATGACCTTCGCACCGGCCTGGCTCAGCGCGCGCGCGGTCAGCAGTCCCAACAGACCACCGCCCACCACGATACAGTCCATCATTAAACGTCACTCGCCATCACGTTATCCTGACCTGTCAACCGATCCCGGGCAGGCTGCAATCGGGTAAAGCACACCATCTGCCTACCGATAACGAGAGGAGCCGCGATGACCCTCCCACATTACCCAATAGAGGGAGGGATCGAGGGGTTCACACGGTCCAGTCGTATGTGCTTACCCAACCGTCCACTCTCGGCGGACGCGTGGAAAATACCCTGAGAGCTGCATGATGGCCGCCAGACTTCACGGGCATTCTCCACCCAGAGCCGCCGGAAATTTGGCGAATAATTCAAGGCAACCAGGCCGCCTGTCGGGTAATATCACCCGCTTATCTTAAAGCGGATGACATCGATGAGCGAGGTTTGTAATACATTGACTATGGATAAAGAACCCGGATTTACCCTGGTGGAATTACTGATCACCATCGTCGTGGTGAGCATCTTGCTGGCCGCGGGCGCCCCGTCGATCAAGGACTTCATCAAGAACAACCGCGTGACGGGTCAGATCAATGGCCATGTCTCCGTCATCCAGCAAGCGCGCAGCGAAGCCCTGAAACGCGGCACGAACATGGTGGTCTGCGCCAGTGATGACCAGGCGACCTGCACCCACGACAAGGACACCTGGGCAGACGGCTGGATCCTTTTCTCGGACCTGAACCTCAATAATGACCCGGATGTCGGCACGGGCAAGTGTCTCGAGACGGAAGACTGCATCGTGGCAACCCGCACGGGTCTTCCAGAAGGAAGCACGCTAACAACAGCGGCTGACTTAGTATGTTTTCTCCCGACCGGGCTGTCTGGCACTGATACATCTTCTAATCCCACATCTTGCACACCTGAAAGTAGCAAGGTGACAAGTGTTGAATTCATCCTCAAGGCCAAGAACTGCGAGAAAACTCAGGCCCGCAAGTTGACCGTCACAAAACAGGGGCACACCCTGGTCTCGACGGTTGCGTGCAGCTGAACAGGGATATGACGACGATGCGAGGCAAAATCTCCACCCGGAAAAACTACCAGCACGGCTTCACCCTGCTCGAGGTGCTGATCGCCCTGCTGGTCCTGTCCATCGGCCTGCTGGGACTGGCCGCGCTGCAGACCACGGGCCTGCGCTCCAACCAGATGGCCACGATGCGCACGCTGGCCACCCAGGCCGCCTATGACATCACCGACCGCATGCGCGCCAACCCAGGTAGTGCAGCCTCCGCAATTGGCGTCGCTGGCGGTCAATATGTCATTGGCCTGACCGATGCCCCAGCGGATACGAGCGCCACCGGCACGGCGTTGGCCGATCTTACCGAGTGGCGCACCAGCGTAAACCGGCTGCCCGGCGGCGGAAGCGAGATCACGCAATGCGATACCGCGGACGGCTGCGACGGCCTTACCCATGTCATCACGGTCTACTGGGATGAGGCACGCTCTGGCGCTACCGGCACCAACTGCCCACCCATCAGTGACCTCGATCGTCGCTGTTTTCGCCTGGTCTACTCGGAATGAACATGAGCAACGGAAACCACGTATCCAAACTGCCCGGCCTCAACCGCGGTTTCAGCCTGGTTGAACTGATGGTGGCGCTGGTCATCACCCTCATCCTGCTGGCGGGTATTGGGCAAATCTTCCTCAGCTCCAAGAAAAGCTTCGTGGTCCAGGACACACTGGGGCGGATGCAGGAAAACGGCCGCTATGCCGTGGAAACCCTCGAGCAGGACGTGCGCCGAGCCGGCTTCTGGGGGGGGAATGCCGATATCACCAAAATCCAGGATTACACACCGGGAGGTGTCAGTAATGGTAACAAAGTAGCCACCGAGGACGGTACCTGTGCGGATGAAAACTGGGCGCGTATGCTGGACTATCGAATCTTCGGTAAGAACGACACCCGCGCGGGTTATACCTGCCTGCCCGCCGATACGACTCACAAAGGGGATATCCTGGTGCTGCGTTATGCCGCGCCTTGGGAGATCGGTGGTATCACGACCGGACCCACCTACATGGCAGATCACCCCAATCATTTTTTCCTGCGCTCTTCACTGTTCGAAGGTCAGCTGTTCCAGGGCAACGACG
>JAHKKL010000269.1 GCA_020027635.1 Gammaproteobacteria bacterium | reverse complement strand
GCCGCGGCAAATGGCAGGAACAACCGCCAGTTGAACAATCCAGCGCGTGCAAGACGCAACAGCACCAGCAGCGTCACAAAGACATTCATCGTCAGTGCGGCCGGTTTCATGATTGACGGCTCCAAACCGAACAAGGCCATGGCGGCCAGGTAACCGGATGCCCCGCCATGACCCACCGAGGAATACAGAACCGCGGCACCGAAAATAAACAACAGCAGCCACAGCGAAGTCGAGGGATCGGGCAATATCATGGCCGGCTCATTCTCCCGTAATGCACGTCAGGGGTAACACTCGTCACGGCCTTGTGCAGAATTCATGGCGCCCGATCCAATCGCACGCACACGCCGCAGTCCCTGCCCGACCATCCCCATCGCTGCCTTGCCGCAGCAGGAGCTGGCTCGCGGAGGCGTCGATATCGGAACGGAAAACATGCGCATACCGTATACTCGTTGCCAGCCTGACGGTACTATAAGAACCTCACAGGTTTTACGGCAAGGTGTTATTAACCCCAACGATCACCATGGATCACCCGCCCGCACGTGAGTTTATCCCGGTCCGCATCGCGGTCATGACGGTGTCCGATTCCCGCACCGAGGAGTCCGATACCTCGGGCAAGGCGCTGGTGGAGCGGTTGACCCAGGCTGGACATGTACTGGCCGACAAGTGCATCGTACCCGACAACATCTACAAGGTACGGGAAGCGGTATCCCGCTGGATCGCCGCCCCCGGGGTCAACGTCGTCATCACCACTGGCGGGACGGGTCTCACCGGGCGTGACAGCACGCCGGAAGCCATCCGTCCCCTGCTCGATCGGGAGATCGAAGGCGTGGGGGAGCTGTTCCGCTGGCTCTCCTACCGGGACATCAAAACCTCGACGATCATGTCCAGAGCGCTCGGCGGAGTTGCCAACGGAACCTATATCTTCTGTCTGCCCGGCTCCACCGGCGCCTGCCGCACCGGCTGGGACGAAATCATCGCCCCTCAGCTCGACTACCGGAACCGCCCCTGCAATATGGTCGAGCTGATGCCGCGGCTGACCGAGACCTAGCGTGACCAGCGTCGCCGGTGATCATCCCTGCATCGCGCCTCAGCCGTCCATACTGAGTGTCGATGAGGCGGTGGCGATGCTGCTGGAACAGGCGCACCCCCTCGAAGACAGCGAGCGGGTCCCACTCAGGGACGCGGCCGGACGCATTCTGATTCAGGATCTGTTATCGCCCATCGATGTCCCCGGCTTCGACAACAGCGCCATGGACGGGTATGCCCTGCACAGCAGTGATATGGCACTCGCGCAGACTCGTGGCCTCGTCATCTCACAGCGCATCCCGGCCGGGGTGCAAGGCAAACCCCTGCAAACTGGCAGCGCCGCCCGCATCTTCACCGGTGCCCCCGTGCCCGAGGGGGTCGACACGGTCGTCATGCAGGAGGCCTGCCGCATCGAGAACGACCGGGTATTTGTCGACAAACCGGCCGGGGCCGGCGCCAATATCCGGCCGCGCGGCAACGATATCACCGCCGGAATTACCCTGCTCCACGCCGGCACGATACTGCGGGCGGCCCAGCTCGGACTCGCGGCCTCCGTCGGCATCGCCGAAGTCGAGGTCCGGCGCCGGTTAAGGGTCGCCATCTTTTCAACCGGCGACGAACTGATCGAACCGGGCCAGCCGCTTGCGCCAGGGCATATCTATAACAGCAACCGCTACCTGCTGCATGACCTCGTGGCGACACAGGGATGCAAGGTCGTCGATTTGGGCAGCATCGCCGACAGCCTCGATGCGACGCGCGCGGCACTCTCCACGGCCGCCGCAATGGCCGATCTGGTCATCACCTCGGGCGGGGTCTCCGTCGGTGAGGAGGATCATGTGAAGGCCGCGCTGCAATCGCTGGGTAATCTGACCCTGTGGCGGGTACGGATGAAGCCGGGCAAGCCGCTGGCCTCCGGGCGCATCGGCAGTGTGCCGTTCATCGGCCTGCCGGGAAACCCGGTCTCGGTTTTCGTCACCTTCCTGCTGTTCGCGCGCCCCTATCTGCAGCGCCTGCAGGGGCGCGTCGAAACGACGCCGCAATCGTGGCCCGTCACCGTCGGTTTCGATCATCGGACCACTGACCGGCGTGAATACCTGCGAGTGCGGCTCAGCGGCGATCCCCTGCGCGGACTGACCGCGGAGAAATTTCCCCGACAGGGCTCGGATGTGCTGAGTTCCGTGGCCTGGGCCGATGGACTGGTGGAGGTGGCGGAAAACACTCAGGTTCACTCCGGCGACACACTGCGCTACCTGCCGTTCTCGGAGTGGGCGCGTTGAGTCGTTTGACCCACAGCGATGCCGAGGGCAAAGCACGCATGGTGGATGTCAGCGACAAGCCCGACACGCGGCGGGAGGCCAGAGCGGAAGCCCGGGTGAGGATGTCCGCGGAAACCCTGCACCTGATCGAAACGGGCGGGCACAGGAAAGGCGACGTGCTGACCGTGGCCCGCATCGCCGGCATCCAGGCGGCCAAACGCTGCGCCGAAATGGAAGCGCTCACGGCTGCCGCCGTCGCCGCCCTGACCATCTACGACATGTGCAAGGCAGTGGACCGGGGTATGGTGATCGAGGGAATCCGCCTGCTGCACAAGTCAGGCGGCCGCAGCGGCGAATGGACCGTCGAAAGGGCTGACTGAGTGTCCGGAAAACGGACAACTCCTGCCATTCACGTAGGAACAGGCAAATCTGTTTCTATCCCGATAAATATATACTAATATTCACTCACGCTGGCTGGGAATCACCCCCCGGGGTTGATTTTCCGGCTGTGTCCGGGATTGTTACACTCCCACTCGTTTTTCCGACGGACCATTCAATCGGGTGATGAATCATGTCCAATGAGACAATGAGCACGCTGCTGGAAGAATCGCTGGAGGCCGGTGACATCGCCGTCTGCGTCAAGGATGCGCAGAAAAGAATCCTGATGCAGAACGATCGCTGCCGGCAGATTTGCGGGGATCAGCTTGGCCGGGCGTGCGAACAGGGCTGCATGGAGTTATACGCCAGGGACCGGTTCCAGCAGTGGAAAGACTGGGGTATGCGTGTCTACAAGAACAGCCTGATCAACGGCAGCTTCAATGACGTGACGCTGTTATGCAGCAAGGAGCGCATCATCACCTTCCTGCAGCCGCTCAAGGACAAGTACGAGAAGGCTCTCGCCTATTATCGGGAAAAGGGGCTGACCCGGCGGGAAAGCGAGGTGATCGCGCTCACCATCCAGGGGACTTCCAATATCGACATCTGCGAGTGCCTGTCGATCTCCCGTGCGACTCTGCGGACCCACCTCAACAATATCTACCGGAAGTTCCGCGACCTGGGTGAAATGCCGGAGTTCATTCCCGCCAACCGGCTTTCCGGCTGATGGTCGGCCGTCGCACCTGAAACCCGCGAAGGCGATCCGGATACTTCGAAACGAATCTGTTGTAGGAGCGGGCTCTTGTGCCCTTTGGGTATGCCCGCGAACCTGTCGATCAGGAGACACCGCTTCGAAACGAATCTGTTATCACCGCGAAAGCGGGATGACCTGTTTTGACGCCTCAGTGCTCCTCGATATTGATGGTCAGCGACCGGCGCATGGCGGGCGAACCCGTGCCCTGCATGGGCCGCACCGAGTGCCAGGAGTTGAAGGTGCGCACGAACATTACCGCCTGGTTGGGCTGGAAATCGAAGGTATCGATAATCTCCATGTCCTCGAAGCGGCCCTGGCGGTTGAGGCGGTTGAAACTGTATTGCGGATCGATGGGACGATTGATGTCGGTGCCGCCGCCGAAAGCCGGATCCCATTCCTTGTCATCCAGTATCGAGACGATGATCGTCACGATCTTCCCCGGGGCATCGGTATGCGGCAGGACGTGTCCGCCGTCGACGGGCAGCATGGAATACTCGAACCGGGCCCCGAGCCGCCCGCGCGTGGAGCGCAGATGCCCCTTGGCGAGCTTGCCGATCCGCCGCACCAGGCGCCGGCCCGGCGAGAGAACCTTGTATCCCAGTTCCAGGTGGCGTTCTTCCAGCGCCTGCAGGACCGTCTTGAGGAAGTCGTCGCTCTTGATCCAGTGATGCAACTCTTTCCAGACCGGGCGGGTGTGCACCAGCTGACGATAGATGCGAGGGTTGGACTTCTCCGACAGTGAATACTTGTACCCGACCACGGAAAGATCGGCGAACATCTCCTTCGCCGGAAACGCCTGCACGAATTCCCGGTACAGTCCCTCATCCATCAGCGGCCTGGCGAGGCCGATGGGAAAGGGTTCATACCGGAACTTCAGCTGGTCGAAGTTAAACATGCCTGCGTTCATGACATTTGCTCTCAGTGCTCTGATAGGTACGCTGTGTCCATGTGCCCGAGGGAGACTCTCCTCCTGTGCTGTCATGGCCACCCCGAAAAATCCGAATCAACTCTATTGTGTAGGAGCGGGCTTGCCCGCGAATACGGTTTTCATCATCGACAGGTTCGCGGGCAAGCCCGCTCCTACATTTTCGAGATATCCTTATGAAAAAACCCTCGCCAGACGTTTCAGGGAATGCGTCAGGAAGCGCGCGCTCTGCTGCGCGCACCAGGCGTAGCGGTTCGGTCTGACCCAGCTCATCTGGATCATGCGGCGTTCGCCGTCGAAGCGCTTGTAGCCATGCCAGGATCTGGCGCTGCGGCGAAAGGCCAGCACCGTGCCGCCGAGCGGCGGCACCTCGGCGCCGTAATCCTCGATGTTGTCCCCGCAGCGCAGCATCCGCAGTCGCCCGCCCTCCTGGTCCCAGGACGGATTGAAGTAGACCAGCAGGGTGATGATCTTGCTCCAGTGATCGGTATGGATATGCCCGTCGCTCGGCTCGGAATAACGGCGCACCGTGATGGTCTTGCGTGTCCCGGCGAGATCGACGCCGAACTTTTCGGCTACGCAACGTTCGAACTCGGGGCTGTCAAGCTCCTCCAGCAACTTCCCGAAGCGCGGTCCGTACCGGAGATCTTCAGGGGCGTAATTGGCCGGCTTGTCGATCTGCGGATAGTCCTGGTTGAGCGCCTCGAGCGTTCCGGGCTCGATGGCGTTCCTCACCACGAGGTGGTCGAAAGGGTCGCGCCGAAGCTCGGCACGATCGAGTGCGGCAAGATTTAACATGGACATCCGGGCATCACCTCAACGGATCGGTAATTCGGACAACGTATGGATAACGGCGGGATCATAGCCGGGTAGACAATCCCCGCCTATCATCACGGGGGGTTGATTTTTTATACCAGGCTCGTATGGCACATACTTGAAAAATACAGTCTGTTTAAACGAATAATTGGCCACGGAAGCACACGGAAAAACACGGAATACACACAGGCACAACACAGCGACTTCCGTGTGTTTTCGTGGCTATTTACCAAGATTGACGCTTAAGCTAAGTGCCATTCACCACTGGCCCGTCGCCGGTTTCCGGACGGCGCGGAAATGCCGGCACCGGGCAAACCCCGTCAGGCCGCGAGCCGGGGCACGCCCTGGATGATCTCCAGCGCATCGTGGCGCAGATGGTCGCGGGCCATCTCGGTTTGCAGCCGTTCCTCTGTGACGATGCCCTTCTCCAGGCATTCCTGCACCAGACCGAAGAAGAAGTTCTCCTGGTTGCGGTCGGGGTGCCGGCCGTAGTGACCCAGCAGGCCGTAATCACCGAACAGGGCGCGGCGTGTGCGTCGCAGCCAGTGCCGGGGCGGGAACAGCCGGAAGGTATCCGCCGGACGGTAATCGATCGGCAGGCCGGTTTTCCAGGGCTGGTGCTTGCGCTTGGTGGTGTGCAGCATCCGTGTCTTGGCGGTCAGCCGGTCGAAATCGTTCCACTCGTTTTCGAACAGGCCGATGGTTTCGCGGTCCTCGTAGCCGAGGCAGACCCATTTCATGTAGTCGCGCCTGAATTCGAACATCGCGTTGAACTGCTCCTCGAACCGCCAATGCGTCAGTTTGGCGCAGTCGAGCAGCATGACACTGGTGGCCAGGCAGCCGCGTTTGCCCTTGTTGCCGGATTTTGGGCGACACAGGATCGCCTTGTCCATCATGTCACGCGTCAGTAATTCCCAGACATCGCCGACGGCGAAGACGTCCGGGTCGATCACCACCGCGCGGCCCCGGTATTCCATCAGCTCGGGAGGCAGGAAGCGGCTGGGCGTAAAGGACTGCAGGTCGTCGCGCACCCAGGTGCGTTTACCGCCAACGCGCAGAAACTCGGCGCCTTCCCGTTGCTTGAAGACGGGGATGTCATCGTAGTTCATGATGCAGATATCGAATTTTTCATTATGGCGGGAATTCCGCC
>JAHKKL010000268.1 GCA_020027635.1 Gammaproteobacteria bacterium | reverse complement strand
TTGAAGACCAGGTGGCGCGGAATCGCCTCGGCGCGGTGACGACGGCCGCCGACCAGGCGCGTGCCGACCAGGCGCTGAACCTGCAATCGCGCGGCCAGCGGTTCGGCGAGGAAGCCGATCGCATGACCCTCTCCGACGCGCGCCGGACAAGCGAGTGGAACCTGATGGACGCGTCCCGCAGGCGGCAGCTAGAGGAGCTGCTGATGCAGCGAAACCAGCCGCTGCAAGAGCTCCTTGCGCTCACCGGCGCGGCCGGCGGTGGCATCCAGATGCCAGGATCTGCCGCCGCCGCCGTCCCGCAGACGCAGATACAAAATCCTACCTACTACCCGAGCACGGGCGCGGATCGGAGCGGGCAGGCATTGCAGGCCGGTACTGGGATCCTCAGCTCGGCCGCGATGGCTGCCGCGGTGGCCTTCTGATGCTAAAGCACTGCCCCATCGATCGCCACGAACGGGTGGCGCTGCAATTCTCGGGCGGGAAAGACAGTCTTGCATGCCTGAAGCTGTGCGAGCCGTGGTGGTCGAAAATCACTCTCGTCTGGGCGAACACGGGCGACGCATTTCCGGAGACCGTCGCCCTCGTCGAGCGCGCGCGTGAGAAGGTCGGCGGCTTCGTCGAGGCTGTGTCGGACGTGATCGACTGGACATCCAGGTACGGGTGGCCGGCTGACGTGCTGCCTGTATCCGCAAGCGGCTTCGGCCGGGTGTCGGCGGGTGGCGGCGACGGACCGCTGATCGCGCCGTCGCCGGCTTGCTGCGCTGCGAACATCTGGGCGCCGATGCAGCGCAAGACGATGGAGATAGGCGCGACGCTCGTCATTCGCGGACAGAAGGGGTCCGACAGGCTCAGTGCGCTGGTTTCCAGCGGGGATGTCGTCGATGGCGTCGAATACTGGTTCCCGCTCGAAGCGTGGACAGACGAGGATGTCTTTACCTACCTAGGCGACATGGCTCCTGATCACTACGAGAGCACGGAAACCAGCCTGGATTGCCGCCATTGCACGGCGTATCTCGCCGAGAGCGCAGGCAAGATTGCGTGGATGCGCGATCACTACCCCGATGTGCACGCGGAGGTGACCCGGCGCATCGAATTGATCGAGTCGGCCGTCCTCGCTGAGATGCAAGTCATCGATCGAGCTTTGGGGAGGGCGTGATGGACGACATCCTCGTGCGATCGTTGATGCAACGGGGCGGCGGGCGCCGGCCGAGCAGGAACCAGATGATGACGAATGCCGGCATCGGCATGGCTCAGAGCCAGCAACCGGTGCGAGGCTGGGGGGATGCTGTCGCCAATCTTGCCAATAGCCTTGGCGGCGCGTTCATGGCATACAAGGGCATGAGTGGCGCGGAGCAGGATCAAGCCGGCCTCGCCAAGATGCTGTCGGATTTCTCATCGACACCCGGCGGCGGTGATCCCAAAGCCCTAGCTGCCATGCTCAGCGGCTCCGACAACCCGGAAGCGCAGGACATGGGGACGAAACTGCTGGCGCAAACCCTCATGGGAGGATCAGAAAGCCCCGAGACGTTCCACTCGCCCATGACGGTTGCCGGGCCGGGCGGTAGGTCCATGCTGGTGCAGACTGGCAATAGGGGCACGGTGCGCCCGATCGAGGGCTATGCGCCGATGGAGAAGCCGGACCCTCAGAAGTGGATGAACCTTGGCGGCGGGGTGCTCTTCGACCCGCTGAGCGGCAACAAGCAGATCGTTGACGAGGCCTACCAGCGCGACCTGGAAGCGAAGCGAGCCGGGGCACCGAGCGTCAACGTCGATGCGAAATCCATCTACAACGCCGAAGAAGGCGCCGGCATGAAGGAAATGTTCGGCGAGCTGGGCAAGGGCATCGCGGGACAGCAGTCGAAGGCGCAGACAGCAGCCGACACAGCCAATGCCATCAATGCCCTCAACTCGGAACTCGAGGGCGTGCCGACGGGAACGGGTGGGCGCTTGCGCACGCAGGCGCTCAAGGGGCTCGATGCGATCGGGCTCGCCGGGCCTGAAACCGAGGCGGAAATCGCCAAGCGTGAGACCGGGCAGAGACTGAGCGGCGAACTCGTCATGCAGCAACTCAACGCCATGAAGGGGCCGGCGACCGAGCGCGAGCGCGAGTACCTTGAGACGATGACGCCGGGCCTCATCACAACGCCATCTGGCCGACAGGCGATGGCGTACGTCGCGCAGCATCAAGCCGCGCGGGAAGCCGCGAAGGCGGACGCGCAAGCCGAAATCGCCAACGCCGTCCAGCGCCGCGAACTGCCGATCGGCGACGCTCAGGTGCTGCTGCGGCAGCGAAGCTCGGAAATAGACCGGGAGTTCAATAGCCGGTTCAAGCCACCCACCGCCGGCGGCCGGAGCGCAAGCCCCACCGCCGCCGGCGGCCAAGCAGCACCGAAGAAGTCCAGCAGTCTCAAGGAGGCGTGGGACAGCTTCAAGTAACAACCCGAATATCCGACTGCCGCCGTCGAAGCGGGGCCACCCGGTCCTTGCTGCTGACGCCAGACGCGAAATGGCGAAGCAACGCAAGGATCATGAACGATGCCCCGTTTTACCATTACCGAAGGCGTAGATATCCCGCTCGCGACTGATGTTGAGCATGGTCTCATGTCGGCCGAGGACAAGGCGCTTCTTGACTCTGGCCTTGGTGGTGGCGGCCTCCCCGAGGGGACGACACTTGACGAAATCCCGGATGGTGCGACGCGGGCGGCCGTTTCTCCTGCCGATCTTCCGAAGCTTGCCGCGTACGTGGCTGATGATGGCAAGACTGGCGACCTGCACGCAACTGAGACGGGCAACCCGCACGGGGCCACTGCTGAAGATGTTGGGGCAGCGTCGGCCGCTGATTTTGATGCGCTTGTCATTGAAGTAGGTGCCGCGGCGACGGTGATTGATGATCACGAGGCCAGGGTTGATGCGTTGGAGACCACGGCTTCGGGGCACACCAGCGATATTGGTGATCTGGATACGCGGCTGGATAATCTTGAGGGTGATGCCGAGCAGTGGGTTTACGGTCCGTTCACTGTTCTGAACGCGCAGATTTTCGCCAACATGCCGGCGGCAGTAACCGCGTGGACATCCGGCGTTGTTCGGAAGGTAAGCCTGTGGAAGGCCAGCAAGCTGTTCTTCTGGTCTAAGATTGTAACTGCTGACACGAACACGGGCGCGGCGATTCGCCACCAGTATACTACTGATTTGGTAAATGACACTGGGTGGACGGATTTCAGCGGTGCGGATATTTCGCTTGCAACAACGTCCGGATCGGGTCGGGCTAGTTCGATCATTGATGTTCCGGCCGGTGCGAAGACGCAGGAATTTGTGCTTATCCGGTGCTGCGGTGTGAACGGCGGCGCCAATCAGTCGCCGAGCATTTCTTTCCCTGCCATCGCGATTTTGCTGGACGCGATCGGCGCGCCCGGGTCGGGTGGGAGTGGTGTTGACTCGTTCAACGGCCGCAGTGGCGCGGTAAATCCGGCGACCGACGACTACAGCTACGATCAGATTGCCGAGACCGCGACCGGCAAGAAGTTCACGGCGACGCTCAAGACCAAGCTGGACGGCATCGAGTCTGGGGCCGAGGTTAATGACGTGACGAGCGTTCACGGCCGCACAGGTGCGGTGGTGGCCGCCAGCGGCGACTACGCCACGGCACAGGTGACCGAGAGCACGGACAAGAAGTTTGTCACAGATGCCGAGAAGGCGAGGCTGGCCAACGTTCCGAGCGACACGACTGCCGAGCTTGCCGCCAAGGCGACCACGGCGGCGTTGACGGCTGGTTTGGCTGACAAGGCGGATGCGGC
>JAHKKL010000267.1 GCA_020027635.1 Gammaproteobacteria bacterium | reverse complement strand
GCGTATCGCGAAGGGCATGGATGCCCTGCTGAAGAGCGCGACCAACGGCCTGAATGCCATGCCGCCGAAGGGACTGTGCACGGCCTGCTCGGAGGATGAATTGAAAGGCGCGGTCCAGTACATGGTGAGCAAGAGCCAGTAGGACCAATCTGGATGAAAACGGAAGGGGCTGCTACGCAGCCCCTTTTTTTGCCTACACGGATGTAGGTACATCGCGGAGCGCAGGGACGGCCGTTCTCGCACGTCCCTGTGCTCCACGGCACTCGGACTTCCTGTCCACCGCGCTGGAGCGATGCCCGGCGTGAATCAGGAAGCAAGGCGCTCCTGGTCGTCGCTGGCATTGTTTACCCGGAGCAGGATACCGGCCTCATCGTGCGGCACGGGCGGGCTGAACAGGAAACCCTGGAACTCGTCGCAGTTTAGATTGCGCAGAAAGGCGAGCTGCGCCGCCGTTTCGACGCCTTCCGCGACCACCCGGAGCTCCATGCCGTGCGCCATGGCAATGATGGCCTTGATGATGCCCGCATCGTCCGAGTCCGTCGTGATGTCGCGAATGAACGACCGGTCGATCTTTACGCTGCTGATGGGGAAGCGCTTGAGGTGATTGAGTGAGGCATACCCGGTGCCGAAATCATCGATGGAGATTTTCATGCCCGCTTTATGCAGGATGCGCAGGGTTGCCGCCGCCGCATCGATATCATCCATGATAGTGACCTCGGTAATCTCCAGCTCGAGATGCCGCGGTGCGATACCTGTCTCATCGAGTATCGTGCCAACCTGCTGCAGCAGGTCTTTCTGGGAGAACTGGGCCGCGGAGAGATTGACGGCGATGGAGATGTCGGTGTGACCGCCCTGTTGCCAGACACCGAGCTGGCGACAGGCCGTGCGCAGGACCCACTTGCCGATCGGAACGATAAGACCGGAGCTCTCCGCCAGCGGGAGGAATTGCGCCGGAGGAATCATCCCAATCTCCGGGTGGCGCCAGCGCAGCAGCGCCTCCATGCAGACGATCCTGCCGGATTCCAGGTCGATCTTGGGCTGATAATGCAGTTCGAGGTCATTCTTCTCAAAGGCACGCCGCAGGTCGTTCTGGAGCGTGAAATTCCCGGCTGATGAGCCCATCTGGTCTTCGTTGTAGAACTGGTAGCAGTTAGGCCCCTGGCACTTGGCATAATAGAGAGCGATGGCGGCGCTCTTCAGGAGTGAATCCGCATCGCTGCCGTTCTCGGGATAGAGGCTGATGCCGATGTTGCAGGCCAGCTTGATCTCGTTATCTCCGATCTCGATGATCCCACTCAGCGATTCGATGATGCGGTTGACGATCTGGATGGTGAACTCCGTGTATTCCATGCCGGTCAGGAGGATGCCGAACTCGTCGCCACTGAGCCGGTAAATCGGGTTTTCGGGATCGTCATCATCAAAGCGTACGACGGCGTCCGTGCTGCGTAGCGAGTGCACCAGTCGTCGGCCGACTTCCCTGAGCAGTTCGTCGCCGACGAACCCCCCCAGCGTATTGTTGATGCGCCTGAACATGTCCAGGTCCAGCATCAAGAGGGAAAAATACTGCTGGTTAATGCGGCAGAACTCGATGGCCTCGACAATCCGGTTGTGGAACAGCTTGCGGTTTGGAAGCACGGTCAGGCTGTCGTGGCGCGGCCGGGGCTCTCCGGCAACCGCCTGGTGATCTGTGCCGCCGACCGAAGTGTCGCCGGCGGATATCGGTGCATCCTGCCGAACACTGCCGGGATTTGTACCGGTCACGAGGGTCGCCGGAGTCACCGGCTTGCTGCCACCGGCCTCGCTGTCCCATACGGAGACGCGGTTGCGCCCGGTGTTCTTGGAGATGTAGAGCGCTTGGTCCGCCCGGTCGATGAACTGCGCGAAATCCACCACCTCCTGGTCGATGGTGGTTATGCCGAAACTTGCGGTGATCCGGAGGGACGAATTCCCGGAAAGGTTGGTGAGATTCATTGCCGCGATATTCGCGCGTGCGCGCATCGCCGTGGCAACCGCCTGCTCGATGTCCACCCCCGGCAGGGTGATGCAGAATTCCTCGCCCCCATAGCGGCAGATGGTGTCGGAGGTGCGCAGCGAGGCCTGCAGTGTCTGCGCGATCATCTTGATGACTTCATCGCCCTTGACATGACCGTAGCGGTCGTTGATCGACTTGAACAGGTCGATGTCCACCATGATGCAGGCGATCTGTTGTCCGTTGCGCCGGGCTGCCGCGAACACGGTTTCATATCTGTCGAAGAACGAGCGGCGGTTGAGGCAGTTCGTCAACGGGTCGCGTGTGGCAAGAATCTGCAGCTCCCGGTTCTGGCGGCGTATCTCGTCGCGGGATTTCTTGAGCATGCCGAGCATGTCTTCCAGCTGGTCGTTCTTTTCCTCGAGCTGGGTAACATCATCGAAGGTGGCCATGACGCCACGATACTGTTCGCCGTCCTTGACGGGCGCTGCGTTGACCGTGAAGGTTCTGGTTACGCCCGAAGGGCATATGAGCCGCAGCTGCCTGCCGGTCTGGATCTCCCCGAGCCGCAGCACCGTATCCCAGGGGAATTCGTCTTCGTGGATCCTTCCAAACTCCCACTTGAGGTCTGACACCTTTCTCCCGAGCAACGCCCCGGGCACCTTGTCCACACTGTTTGCAAACGCGGTATTGGCGAGCAGGATGCGCCCCTGCGCGTCGAGCAGGAGCACCCCTTCGGCAAGGGCGTCGAGGGCGGTCCTTACCTGGTACGGGACGCACGCCGGTGAGGCAAGTCGCTGGTATCGGATCCCGCTGATCAGCAGGAAGCCGCCCAGCGGGAAAACCACGAGCAAGGTGAGCACAAACGCCAGCGGATCGTCGTGAAAACTGGCCACGCCGGGATTGCGTGCCGCTGAAAATCGCACGACAACGGTTCCCCATGGGCTGCCGTCACGGTATACCGGGGCCTGCAGATACGCCGCCGGGTCCGACTGCCTGCCGGGCCGGCTCTTGCGCAGCATCACGCGGCTTCCGGCATTCGCCAGCAGCTCTCCGTCGGTGCCGCGCAGGGAAATGGACAATATTTCCGGGCTCTGCTCGACCAGCTGCCGCATACTCTCCTCGACACCGGAGAGGTCCCCCTGCTTCGCCGCGGCGGAATACTGTAACGCCAGCAAGCGGGTCAGAGTTCTGCGTTCCTCGCCGACTGCCCTGTCCTCGTCGGGGAGCAGGCCGGTCATGCTGCCCAGGAAAAGCAGGCCCACCAGGGTGAGCAGCACTCCATGGACGATGCGCACCGTGGGTGAGATGTTGATCATGTCTCCCGTGCCATTCCCTGCCATATACCTGCGATCGCAAGCCGCATCGAGTCGCCCCGTCCAGTGACCGCCGGCCGGCTGCCGCCAGGGCAGATATCCGGCTCGGTGGTGCTGTGCAGTGCAGGCAACGCCTGCCGGTTGATCTGATATCCCATAACTTGCTGATAGTAAGTATTTAAATGAAACCTGCCGGCCGGGACGCAGAGATCATGCCGCCGGGTCGAGACAGTGATCGGCCATGCGATGCATCCGTCGTGCTGCGGGTTTCTCGGTGATGCACTCCGGGTATCGGCAGGACGTGCTGATTCCCAAGGCAATTTCTAAAACGACGCGCGGGAGCGCATCCTGCCTGCCACGCGGGGACGGCGAAGCCGCTTTATCCCTCAGCGCCGCTCAAGAATCGAGCGGCCACAGCGATAGCCTGCCAACAGCGTTGGCCGCAACCCGGTTGACATGGACACGCCCGATTTAAGCTAGACTTATCTCGCCATGAGCAGGCAACTGATGAGAACCTT
>JAHKKL010000266.1 GCA_020027635.1 Gammaproteobacteria bacterium | reverse complement strand
GAAGTACCGTGGCGACAGGGGGAGATGATTGCCGCCGCCTGGCCGGGCGCGCAGTGGCTTGCGACGCGCGGACTCGGGCACCGCCGCATCCTGCAGGATGCGGCGACGGTGCGGGCTGTCGTTGATTTTATTGTGCGCTGAGGCGCACGGGCCGCGGCGGCTTGGTGATGAGCCAGATCGGCGCTATCCTGCACCGCCATGAAGCTCTATCTGGTACAGCACGGCGCGGCGCTCGCCAAGGAGGTCGATCCGGCCCGTCCCCTGAGTGAACCGGGCCGGCAGGACGTGCAGGCCGTGGCGAACTTCCTCAGCGGCGCGGGCATCCGGGTCGAACGCGTCTGGCACAGCGGCAAGTCCCGCGCGGAGCAGACCGCGCAGCTCCTGGCGAAGGCGGTACTGCCCCGGGGCAGGATCGAGCAGGTCGGCGGAATCGGCCCCGATGATGAGGTAGCCGGATTTGTCTCCGATGCCGACGTTTGGGAGCAGGACACCCTGGTGGTAGGGCACCTGCCGTTCCTGTCACGGCTGGTCGCGTGGCTGGTGGCGGGGGACCCGGAGCGCGAGCTCGTGGGTTTTCTTCCCGGCAGCGTGGTCTGCCTGGAGCGGTGTGACGTCGACCGGTGGATTCTGTTGTGGATGCTAAGGCCGGACCTGCTCGCACGCGAGTGACGCTCAGACTGCCGGAGACCATGGCATGTTGATCGATAGCCTGGCGCAAGAACGCATCCTGCACGCGCTTGCCGTGGGGCATGCATGAAGCCGCCGAGAACGGCTCCGGGATGAACCTGCGCGGCATGGTGCCTCCCGATCCCGAGACCGGCGTCTCGCAGGTGCATTTCGTGGTCATCTTCACCCCGCGCCGGAATCGCAAGCGCTACCCGGCCGGCTGCGTGGAGGTGTTCGCTTCCCGGGAAGCGGCCGTCGAGGCCGCCGACCCGCCGAACCGGCGCCATGCCGCGCGCGTGGTGGGACCCTCGAAGTCATCGGAAGGCCAGTACATCTATTATCTGCTGGACTGGCTGGGCTGAAACGCGGCGGCGCCGTTCAGTCGGCGGTAAGACGGCGCAGAAAATCGAGGTAGGGCGACGTGTCCCATTCCCGGCCGCCCAGCGCCTGGTAGCGGATGCGGCCCTGCGGATCCACCAGGAAGGTGGCTGGCAGGCCGCGCGGCTGCCACTGCTCCGTCACCAGGCCCTGCGTATCCATCAGCGGCGTCACAGCCGGCGCCACGTCGGCGAGAAAGCTGAACACCTCGTCCTCGGTCTCGGCGGTATTCACCATGACGATTTCGATCTGGTTGGCCGGCAGCCGGCTGATCATGCGCTGGATGGCCGGCATCTCGCGCTTGCAGGGGCCGCACCAGCTGGCCCAGAAGTGCACGAAGACCCAATGCCCCCGCGCCCCGGCGAGATCATAGGCATCGCCGTCGATGGAGTTCAACCGGAGCGCGGGAGCCGCTGTCCCGTCCACGGCCATGACGCCGGGCGGCAGGGGCGGGGCATCGCCCGGCCAGGCCGGTCCTGCCAGCAGGATGCCGCACAACAACAGCAGCAGCTGTCGTTTCATGGCGCCGGTTGATCCGTCGCGCAGCGCAGGTTCTCGAAGCGTACGCTGACCATGCCCGCGCGCCTGTCCTTCCCGGTCAGGAAATCCGCCTGCAGCGTGAAGGGCTCATCGGTGGCGGGCAGGATGAGGTTGCCGCCCACCGTCTCGCCGGGCTGCAGATCGCGTTCATCGGGCAGTTGCGTCCACCCGAAGGTGGCGCGGCTGGCCTGCGGGAGGCCGATGTCATCCCAGACGCTATCCCAGTACTTGCGGTCGAGGCGGCGGATCTCGCCCTGGGCGGTGAGGAAATGCCAGTTCTTCAGCTCCAGCCAGATGACCTTCTCCCCCCGGTTCTCGACATGGGCCATCACGAAACAGGTCCGGCGCAGGCGCTCGATGGCGCCGCGCGGAAAACCGCGGGCTTCGTAGAATGCCGCCATCTGGTCCGGGGTGTGCAGGCGTACGAACATGTAGAGGCCGCCATCCTCGACGGACGGCGCCGGCGGCGTTTCCGCGCGGCTCAGACCGGGAACGACCCAGAGGAGGCCGGCCACCAGTAGCGGGAGGCGATGAAGCATTAGAATTCGGTCAAGGATTCGCATACCATCCAACCCGTTCAGAACGCACCACAGCGGCGTGGCGATCGCTTTGCCCGCGTCCCCGGCGCGGACCGTCGGCCACGCCGGATAGTGCGCCATTTCCATCAGGGGGACAACGCATGGTCCGACTTTTTGCGCTCTGCCTTGTGCTGCTCTGGCTGCCGTGGCAGGCGAATGCACAGGAAAACGACCTTCCAGCCGTCAGCCGGCTGCGACCCGCGCATACCTATTCCATCGTGGCGCGTGATCCGGAGACCGGCCAGCTCGGCGTGGCGGTCCAGTCGCACTGGTTCTCGGTGGGCTCGCTGGTGGCCTGGGCCGAGGCCGGGGTCGGAGCGGTGGCGACCCAGTCATTCATCGAGGTGCGCTACGGAGTGGCCGGGCTGGAGCTGATGCGCACCGGCCTCAGTGCGCAACGTACCCTGGATGCCCTGCGGCTGGCCGATCCGAATCCCGAGGTTCGCCAGGTGGCCATGATCGATGCGCAGGGAAATATCGGGGCATTCACGGGCAAGCACTGCATCCCGTATGCCGGTGACCTGCAGGGCGAGAACTTTTCCGTCCAGGCGAATCTGATGATCAACGAGGGCGTGCCCCAGGCGATGGCCGAAGCGTTTCGCAAGGCAAAGGGAAGCCTGGCCGAACGCATGCTGGCGGCGCTGGATGCCGCCCAGGCGGTCGGCGGCGATCTCCGCGGCATGCAGTCGGCGGCGCTGCTGGTGGTGCGCGGGAAATCGACCGGCCGGTCCTGGGAGGACCGGCTGGTGGATTTGCAGGTCGAGGACAGCCCGGCGCCGCTCAAGGAGCTGCGGCGCCTGCTTAATGTGCACACGGCCTACCGTCTGATGAACCTCGGTGACCAGTCGCTGGAACGGAAAGATACGGACGGGGCGCTCTCGCAGTATGGCCGTGCCGAGCGGTTGGTCCCGGACAACCTCGAGATGAAGTTCTGGCATGCCGTGTCGCTGGCCAATGCCGGCCGGCTTGAGGAGGCCCTGCCGCTGTTCGAAACCATATTCCGGCAGGATGAACACTGGCGTACCCTGGTTCCGCGCCTGTCCTCTGCCGGCCTGCTGACGGTAGACGACACGGCGCTCGAGCGTATCGTGCAGGCGGCCCCGGCGACGGCGGAATGATCTCGAATTAATGATGTTTTGCTGTTGGAGCAGCGGCCATGGCCGCGAACCGGCAATTCGCCAACCCCGTAGGGTGCGCCGTGCGCACCGTGGAATACCGCCAGGCATTTCGGTGCGCACGGCGCACCCTACTGTAGAGCCGCGCCACGCCGGCTTCCTCGCCATCTATGGGCTTTGCGGTGCTCGGCCCAACCTGTCCGCTACCCTCCTGGTTTCGAACCATCCGGTTCGCTGGATCCCCGCTTGCGCGGGATCGACGGGCTTAATCAGCGTCCTTACCCGCCGCAGCGCAGCACCAGCTTGCCCACGGTCTGGCCGGATTCCAGGTCGCGATGGGCATCCGCCACCCGCGCGAAGGGATAGACGGTCACCCGGGGCGGCTTGAGTTTCCCCTCCTCCAGCCAGTGTAGCAGTTGCCGCAGCCCCTGCGCCATGAGTTCCTGCCGGTCGAACAGGAAGCTCAGGTTGAAACCAAGCACGCTGCGATTGCGCGTCGTCAGGCTGAACGGGCTGAACCGCGGGGTGCGC
>JAHKKL010000265.1 GCA_020027635.1 Gammaproteobacteria bacterium | reverse complement strand
AATGCCGAGGCGTCGCTGCGCAATGCCGGCGTCCAGTATTCCAGGGAATGGATTTCACCCTATGGCGGCCAGTCGAATGACATGATGGGCGGCATGGGTTCGTTGATGCGCAATTTCAGTAACCCGATGAACAGTATGTTTGGCTCTAGTTCCCCGCGCGTCGAACGGGGCGCTGATCTCTATTCGTACAGCATTCAGGTGGAGCAGGCACGCAATCAACTGGTAGGTGCCCGCGCCAAGATCGAGGAGATCGACACCAAGCTTCGCGATACAAAATCCATCGCGCCGTTTGATGGTGTGATTACCAAGAAACTGGTCGAAGTGGGTGATCCGGTGCAGCCGGGTATGCCGTTGCTTTCGTACGCGGATACTTCTCAGTTGCAAATCCAGGTTGAAGTACCCGCACGCCTCATGCCCGGTGTGAAAAAAGGCATGGTTGTCCCGGCTAAACTGGATGTCGGTGATGTCAGTCTGCAGGCACGGGTTGCGCAGATCTTCCCGATGGCGGATCCTGACCGGCATACCGTGACAGTCAAATTTGATCTGCCGCAAGGTGCGCCTGGCGGGGCAGGCATGTATGCCGACGTCATTATCAACGATGTCAACGCCCAGGTGCATAATCTTCCCGTGGTTCCCAAGAATGCGCTGGTGTGGCGCGGCAGTCTACCGGGCGTCTATGTGCTGAACCAGGACAATAAACGTGAATTGCGGCTGGTGCGAACCGGCGATGAAGTCGGAATTGACGGAGTAGCGATACTTTCGGGTATCAAATCTGGTGAACGAATCATCGTGGGAACCCCAGGGAGCTGACGAAAAGACCGCCACGACACGGCTTGTATTTGCTCCGGGCAGTGTAGCGGCTGAGGGTGTCAGGGTGCCCTGCTAATGATGCTGATCATGTGACCATTCGCCTGGCCGGGGCGATGGCAGGGAGGTTGACCGGTCAACAGGCTTGTCTATTATCTTGAGAGAAGACATATAAGAAGGCGGGATTACTATATGGCTGAGCAACAGGAATTTTCCATGCCGCATGAAGCCAAATCACTTGGTATCGCCGGCAGAACAGCACGACTCTTTATCACTTCCCCCGTTACACCAATGCTGCTGATCGCGGCATTGCTTGTTGGTTTGATGGGTTTGTTCTTCACCCCACGCCAGGAAGACCCGCAAATCTCCGTTCCGATGGTGGACGTCTTCGTCCAGTACCCCGGAGCTTCGGCCCAGCAGGTTGCCACCCTGGTTACCGAACCGCTGGAACGGATCATGAAGGAAATCCCCGGCGTCGAGCATACGTATACGGCAACCGAACGTGGCCGCGCCATGGTAACCGTGCGCTTTTACGTTAACGAGGACATGGGGAAATCAATCGTCAAGGTGCATGACAAGCTGCAATCCAATCTCGACAAAATTCCACCTGATGTCTCTATGCCGCTGGTCAAGCCCGTCGCGGTTGATGATGTACCTGTCGTGGCGCTCACCCTGTGGTCCGAGGATGTCGATGACGGTTCATTGCGAACACTGGCTTTGGACGTGCTGCAACGTCTGGGCGAGGTGCCCGATGCCGGCAAGGGTTTTATTGTCGGGGGGCGCGAGGATCAGCTCAAGGTCGAGATTTTGCCTGAGAGGCTTTCGGGCTTTGGCATCAGCCTTCCGCAGGTAGCCGAGACCATACGCACGGCCAATGCGGAGAAAACAGCGGGTGGCATCGAGTCCGGTGGAACCAACCTGTCGGTGCGCACCGGCGCCTTCCTGAAGACCGCCTCCGATATCGAACGTCTCGTTGTGGGCGTGCGCAACGGTGCACCGGTTTACGTACGCGATGTGGCTCGGGTAGCACATGAACCGGCCGATCCGAATCAGATGGTTGCACAGTACACGGGGCCGGCCTACGAGGGTGAGAACCCGGCGGCAGATGGCGCACCGGCCGTAACCATCGCCATCGCCAAGAAAGAAAAAACCAACGGCGTGGTGGTGGCCAATCGTCTGTTGGAGAAGATTGAGAGCCTCAGGGGTGACCTGATACCCGCAAACGTGCATGTGGAGATTACCCGCAATTACGGCAAGACAGCCAATGACAAGGTCAACGAACTGCTGGAGGCCATGCTCGAGGCGGCGTTTTTCGTTTCAATCCTGTGCCTGTATGGTTTGGGGGTTCGTGCCGCGTTCGTCGTCATTACCGTGATTCCCGTTGTCATCCTGGTCACGATCTGGTGGGCAATGATGGTGGATTACACCATCGATCGCGTCAGCCTTTTTGCCCTGATCTTCTCGATCGGTATCCTGGTGGATGACGCTGCGGTGGTCATCGAAAACATCTTTCGTCACTGGCTGGAGAGTGGCAAGACCAGCGTCGCCGTGGCCGTCGATGCGGTCCGGGAAGTCGGCAATCCGACCATCCTCGCCACCTTTACCATTATCTCGGCGCTCTTGCCCATGGGTTGGGTGAGCGGTCTCATGGGACCCTATATGCGGCCCATTCCGGTGCTGGGTTCCTCTGCCATGTTCTTCTCGCTGCTCGCTGCCTTTATCTTTACACCCTGGCTGGCGGTCAAGGTCGCTCCCCGGATGGCGTCACTGGACAAGGCGATGAAAAAGGAACAGAAGACGCATGCAAAAATCAGACGATTTTACCGTCCTATCATCACCCCGCTGATTGAAAACCGCTTTCTCGGTTACACATTTCTGTTCAGCATTATCGGACTAACGGCCGGGTTGTGCGTGCTGTTTTATACCCAGACCGTTGTCGTTAAGATGCTGCCGTTTGACAACAAGCCGGAATTTTCCGTGATCGTCAACATGCCGGAAGGAACGGCAATGCCGGTCACAGCCAATGTCGTCAGGACGCTGGCCGAGGAGGTGCGCAATATACCGGAAGTCACTGCGGTGCAGACTTACGCCGGGACCGCCCAACCGTTCAATTTCAACGGCATGGTGCGCCATTACTACTTGCGCCAGCGTTCCTGGGATGGTGATTTGCTGGTCATGATCAAGGACAAGAATGAACGCGATCGTACCAGCCATCAACTTGCCGTGGATGCGCGCCACCGCTTGACTCCCATCGCGAATTCATTGGGAGCGCGTATCGCGGTGGTCGAGATGCCGCCGGGACCGCCGGTGCTGCAGACGGTGGTTGCCGAAGTCCATGGGCCGGATGCTGAAACACGGCGTAAGGTGGCCGCCGATATGACGGCCATGTTCGAGAAGGTCGAGAATGTCGTCGATGCTGACAGCTACATGGCTGAACCCTATGAATACTGGCGCTTCGAGGTCGATACCGAGAAGGCCGTGCGTCGCGGCATTTCAGTCGATACCATCAACAATACGCTTACGATGGCGATGGGCAACTTCAAATTGGGGGATGTTAAACGCGAAACGGTACTGGAACCGACCTACATCGTGATCCAGGTGCCGCTTTCCATCCGGTCACAAATAGCGCGTTTGGGAGATCTGCCGGTACCGACAAACGATGGCAAAACCTTGCCCCTCTCGGAGTTGGGTCAGTTCATCAAGCAATCTGAAGACCCCATCATCTACTCCAAGGACCTGCGCGGGATCGAGTATGTGGTGGGCGAGATGGAGGGCCGTCTGGGCGCACCGATTTACGGCATGCTCGGCATCGAGGATCACGTCAAGGAATACACCGCACCTGATGGCGTGAAAATGGTGACCATGCCCTGGAACCTGTTTGGTGCTCCCAAGAATGATGAACAGTCCGGCTATGAGTGGAGCGGGGAGTGGACGGTGACCTATGAAACCTTCCGCGATATGGGTCTTGCCTTCATGGCGGCACTGGTGCTGATTTACGGCCTG
>JAHKKL010000264.1 GCA_020027635.1 Gammaproteobacteria bacterium | reverse complement strand
GATCCGCTCACCGCGGCGGCGACACTCTCCGTTCTCGTCGGCGTAATGCTCCTCACTGCGCGCGTCTTTCGGCTTGGATTCCTGGCTAATTTCATTTCGGAACCGGTGCTGACGGGATTCAAGGCGGGGGTAGGCCTGGTCATCGTTGTCGACCAGTTGCCCAAGCTTCTCGGTATCCACATCCACAAGGAGGGCTTCTTCCGCGATGTCGCCTCGATCGTCACACACGTCCCGGATCTCTCGTGGCCTACCCTCGCCGTCGCCCTGGGAACCCTGGCCGTCATCGCCATCGCCAGGCGCTTCCTGCCGAAATCCCCGGCGCCGCTGCTCGCCGTGGCCGTGGGCATCGCCGCCTCGGCCATGCTCGGACTCGAAGCCGTCGGCGTGAGCGTAGTGGGCGCGATCCAGGGCGGCTTGCCAATGCCCATGCTGCCACGGCCGGCGCTGTTCGAAGCAATGTGGCCGGCGGCCGCCGGCATCGCCCTGATCTCCTTCACCGAGTCGATCGCGGCGGCGCGGGCCTTTGTCAGGCGTGCGGATCCTCTCATCGACCCGAATCGCGAACTCCTGGCGCTGGGTGCCGCGAATGCCGCGGGTGCGTTCATCGGCTCGATGCCCGCCGGCGGCGGAACCTCCCAGACGGCGGTGAACCGCAACGCCGGCGCGCAAACGCAGGCCGCCTCGCTGGTGGTCGCAGCGGCGGCATTCGCAACGCTGCTGTTCCTCGCACCGGTACTCGCGCTCATGCCCCATGCCACGCTGGCCGCCGTGGTCATCGCCTACTCGATCGGGCTGGTGAACCCGGCGGAGATGGCGGCCATTCGCCGTGTGCGCACGATGGAGTTCCGCTGGGCCCTGATTGCCTGCCTCGGCGTGATGGTGCTGGGAACGCTCAAGGGCATCCTGGTCGCTATCGTGCTCTCTCTTGTGGGCCTGATTTGGCTGACCAGCGACCCGCCTGTTCACGAGCTCGCGCGCAAGCCGGGCACGAGAGTCTTCCGTCCGCGCTCGCCTGAACATCCGGAGGACGAGACATTCCCGGGCCTGCTCATCGTCCGCCCCGAGGCCCGCATCTACTTCGCCAACGTCGGAAACGTTGGCAGCAGGCTGAATGCCCTGGTCAAAGCCGGGTCACCGCGGGTGATCCTGCTCGACTGTTCGGCGATCCCGGGTTTCGAATACACCGCGCTGAAGATGCTGGTCGAGGCCGAAGAGAGGCTGCGCGCCGATGGCACGGAACTGTGGCTCGCCGCGCTCAGCCCCGAGGTGCTGGATCTCGTGCGGCACACGCCCCTGGCGGAACGGCTGGGACGCGAGCGGATGTTCTTCACCGTGGAGCAAGCGGTCGACGCGTTCATTGCGCGCGGGGCGTAACGATCAGCGCGCACGACGCTGCTTTATGATCAATCGGACCTTTAGCATCAAACAAAAACGGCGGCCGTAGCCGCCGTCTCTGTTGATTATGCTGAATCGCGTGAGACCAATTTCCCACACTGGGGTAAGCTTGATGCCTTGCCATGGGTGCCGCCCAAATGATCACAATACTTCTCATCTCCTTCTTGCTGATGGCCCTTTGCGTGGCGATCCACGCAACCGGCTTGATGGGAACCATTCGATGGTACGACCGTTCTTCAACGCTGAACGATGCGCGCTTCTGGCGCCCGACATGGCTGCTCATCCGGGTCGCCGGCTGGCTCGTTTTGCTGCATCTGCTCGAAATTTCCCTGTGGGCGTTGCTCTATGCGTGGGGGCATGCCATTCCGAATATAAATTCCGCGTTGTACTTCAGCTCGGTGACCTACACCACCGTGGGCTATGGCGACGTGGTACTGCCGGAGGGGTGGCGCTTGACCGGGGGGGTCGAGGCGCTTACCGGCATCCTCATGTGCGGTTGGTCCACGGCCTTCTTTTTCGCCATCCTGAGCCGCATATATCGCTCACAGCAGGCGCAAGCCCCCGGAAACCGGTCTGCCGCGGATTAGCCCCCCATTGAAAACCAGCCCGCCGCAAGCATTCTTCAGAGTAACGCCTGCCGGCTTAATCAGATTCCTTACGTTACCGACTGCTTGAAGACCTGCACGGGTCGGGTAGTGGGGTGGCTGGCACTGGGTGACGGGGATCAGCGAAAGATTATGTGACAGGTTTCAGCCTGTAAGATATTCTTCCGGGTTGAGATCTGGCGGATGCGGTGGCTTGCCCGTATAAGCCGTTTTTCGCGTAGCTTTACCTAGCGGCTATTGCCGGCGACGAGGCGCAGGTGCGACCCAGTTCAGGGGCTTGCATTGATGTGAACATCATCCAATCGATATCATTACCGGGTTCCTATGAAAATCTACATACGTCGATATTCGTTTCGCAGGCAGGTTCTATGATCAATCCTGCTGTGGCGATCGATCGCGCGATCGATCGGGTATCACCGTTTCAATCAGATGTGTCCGGAGCCGAATCGATGCCACAGGCTGCCGTGGGTTCACCAGCGATCCCGCCGCGTACCGTGCGGAGCTTGTCCTGCTGTGGCTGGCATGACGGCTGCCGCATCCACGCCCGACGGTTTCTGGCCTGGCTGCTGGCTGCGCTAGCGTGTACACCGATAACCGCTCAGGCCTCGTTTTTTAAAGGCGAGGCGTTGGACACGGCGGCCGATGTTCTGGCCTGGGCGGTCATGATCCTTGTGCCCTTGGCCGGGATTGCGCTGTTCTGGATGGTGCATGTGCTGCCGGAGAAGATCGCCGAGAAGCGGCATCATCCGCAGCAGACGGCGATCAAGACGCTGTGTCTCCTGTCGCTGGTGTTCGGCGGCATGCTCTGGCCGATTGCCTGGCTGTGGGCCTATACCAAGCCGGTCAGCTACAGGCTTGCCTACGGCACCGATAAGCACACGAGCTATTTCGAGGAGGCCTGCGAACTGGCGGAGAAGGGCGAGCTTCCGCAGGCGGTATTGGAGGCTATCCGGCATGAACTCGATGAGCTTGCCGCCCGCGGCCATCTCACGCTGGAATTGCGCGCCGTGCGCGACCGGCTCGCTATGCTGCAGACCTCGGCGCAGCCGGGCCAGCCGGGAGGAGCGCTCTGATGGAAGCCATACTCGTAGGAATCTATTCCTTCTTCGTCTGGCTGATATTCATCAAGTTCAAGTGGCTGCCCTGGAACACCACTTCCCAGGTGATCGTGGCGATTATCCCCGTCGTCGGACTGACGGTCCTGGTCCTGTTGCTCAACGTGGTCGCGCCATCGTCTGCCGATGTCCGCGTGATCAAGTACGTGGTGCAGCTCATGCCGCAGGTCAAGGGCCGGGTGATCGAAGTGCCTGTGGAGGGCAATAAGCTCTACAAGAAGGGCGAAGTGCTGTTCCGCATCGATCCCACCCCTTATGAGTTGGATGTGAAGTCGCTCGAGGCGCAGCTGGCCGATGCCGAGGGCCAAGCCAAAAAACTCCGCGAACAGCTCAAGTCCGTGGTGGGCAACACCGGTGCAATCAAGGCCCGGCAGGAACTGGCGCGGCTGCGGGTTACACAGAACCGGGAACTGGTGAGCACCGGCGCCGGCAGCCAGTTCGATCTGGACAAGGCCGAGGCCGATCTCGCGGATCTGGAATCACAGGTAACGGCGGCGTTGGCCAATGAGGCGCAGGTGCGCGCGCAGCTGGCGGCGATCGTCGACGGTGATCAGGCTGCTGTGGCCAGACTCAAGGCCGACCTCGCCAAGTCGCGCTGGGAACTGGAGCAGACCACGACGTATGCGCCGGCCGATGGCTATGTCATAAATCTGCAATTGCGGCCGGGTAGCATGGTGGTGCCCTTTCCGGTGGCGCCGGCCATGAGTTTCGTGGAA
>JAHKKL010000263.1 GCA_020027635.1 Gammaproteobacteria bacterium | reverse complement strand
CCGGCAGCAGCGACGTGAAGGCGCGCCAGTGCGGAAGATGCGCGCGGGCGATGAAGGCGATCGGCGTGGAACGCACCGCCGGGGCGCGGCGCTTCGGCTCCCGGCCCGGCGCGGGGACCTGCAGGCGCAGCCACGCCACCTGGCCGGCACCGCACAAGCCGTCGAGTTCGGCGCGCGAATACGGCTGCACGCGCGCCGGCAGCACATCGTCCTCCCAGCACGCGGCCGGCAGGCTCAGACCTTCCAGCTGCCCCAGCGTGCGCGCGAGCCCGCCCTCCCCCTCGCCCGGGTCGTCCAGGCCCTGCCAGTGAAACAGGAAGCGCATGAAATCGGCGGGGGCGACCGGCTCGATCTCGCTGCGCAGCTGCTTCAGGGTGTAGCGGTGGATGCGCGCCAGCAGTCCCCGCTCGCACCATTCTTCCTCCGCCGTTTCCGTGGTGAAGCGCCCCTGGATGACGAAGCCTTCCTGCTGCAGGGCGGCCAGCGCCCGTTCGACGGCGGCGGCTTCCAGCGCCAGCGGCGCGGCGAGCCGCGCCAAGCTGGCCGGCCCCAGTCCCTCGAGCCGGCTGCGGATGATCTCGCGCAGCGCGGTCTCCGGATCGCGACCTTCCTCGGTAGCGATGGCCTCGATCGGCGGATTGAAGCGGGCGCTCGGACATAGCTGTTGCAGTGCCTGCAGGCGCTCCGCCGCCACCCACAGACAATCACCGGCAGGCATCGTCAGCACGGTCGCGCGCCGATACCGTTGCAGCGCCTCCAGCAGATCCGGCCAGCCGTGCGCCCGGCTGTCATGCCGCTGCGACAGGGGACCGCGCTCGCCCTCGGCCGCGGTCAGGAAGCCGAGCACTACCAGGGCGTCGTGCAGCTCGTCCGGGGACTGCGCCTCCGGCCAGGCCTCGCGCCGCACCCGCTCGATCGCCGCGGGATCGAGCCGCCCGATCTCGGCGGCGGTTTTGGGGTCCATGAAGCGGCGCTGCTGCACGGCCAGGGTGCGGCGTTCCTCCGCCGGGGCATCGTCGAGGAAGGCATAGGGCCTCGCGTTGAGGATTTCCTGCGCCAGCAGCGAGGGGGTAGCGAGTTCGCGGCCAATGATCTCGACCGCGCCCTGCGCGATGTCCGTCAGCAGTCGCTTCAGGCCGTCGATGTCCATCAGCTCGTGCAGGCAGTCGGACAGGGTCTGCTCGACCAGGGGATGATCCGGCACCGCGCGGTCGCCGGCGATGTTCTCCGCGCAGGCCAGCTGCTCCGGAAAGATCACGGCGATCAGGTCCTCGGCGTCGTTGCGCTGGAACGGCGCCGGCACCCGCTTGCCGGCGCGGTTGCGCGGCACCGCGAGCGCGGTGTTGGCGACCCAGCGCCAGCGCGTCGGGAACATGGGCGCGGCGAGCAGGGCCTGCACCAGCACGGCTTCCACCGTCGCGGTATTGAGGTAATGCGCCGGCTCCTCCAACGGGAAACTGTGCGTCGGTCCGAGCGAGAGCACGATGCTGTCCTCGCCGGCCGCCGCCTGCAGCTCGAAGTTGAAGCGGCGGCAGAAGCGCTTGCGCAGCGCCAGCCCCCAGGCGCGGTTGATGCGCGAGCCCCGGGGCGAGTGGATGACGAGGTGCTGGTCGCCGGTTTCATCGAAAAAGCGCTCGAACACGATGCGCTCCCGCGTGGGCAGCACGCCCAGCGCGGCCTTGGCCGCGGCCAGGTAGTCCACCAGTTGCTCCCCTGCGCTGGACGGCAGCTCCAGTTCCTCCGTGACGTAGCGGGCGGCGGCGTCACCGCCCTGTTCGAGCCGGACATCGAGTTCGGCGCGCAGCGCGGAAACCGCCTCCGACAATTCGTCGCTGCGCCCCGGCGCCTCGCCGAACCAGAACGGGATATTGGGCGGCTGGCCGTGCGCATCCTCCGCGTACACGCGGCCCTGCTCGATCTTCAGCATGCGATAGGAGGTGTTTCCCAACTGGAAGATGTCGCCCGCCAGGCTCTCGAAGGCGAAGTCCTCGTTCAGCGTGCCGATGAAAATGCCTTCCGGCTGCAGGATCACGTCGTAGTCGAACTGGTCGGGGATCGCGCCTCCGTTGGTGAGCGCGGTGAGCCGTGCCCCGCGCCGCGCCCGCAACATGCCGTGCACGGCGTCGCGGTGCAGGTAGGCGCCGCGGCGACCGCGCCGGGTGTGGAAGCCGTCGGCCAGCATCTTCACCACCGCGGTATACGCCTCGCGGCCGAGGTCGCGGTAGGGCCAGGCCGCGCGGAAGACCTCGTAGAGTTCCGCCTCGTCCCAGTCGCGGCTCGCGACCTCCGCGACGATCTGCTGCGAGAGCACGTCGAGCGGATGCGCCGGGATCGCAATGCGGTCCAGTTCCCCGCGCCGCACCGCCGCGAGCAGCGCCGTGCATTCCACCAGGTCATCGCGCGAGAGCGGAAACAGGCGGCCCTTCGGCAGGGCGCCGAGGCGGTGGCCGGAGCGCCCGACCCGCTGCAGCAGGGTGGCGATGCCGTGCGGCGAACCGAGCTGGCACACCAGGTCCACCTCGCCGATGTCGATGCCGAGTTCGAGCGAGGCGGTCGCGACCAGCGCGCGCAGCCGCCCCTGCTTGAGACGCTGTTCGGCCTCCAGCCGGTGTTCGCGCGCGAGGCTGCCGTGGTGGGCGGTCACCGCTTCTTCACCCAGGCGCTCCGCCAGCGCGGCGGCCGCGCGCTCCGCCAGACGCCGGGTATTCACGAAGATCAGCGTGGTGCGATGTTCGTCGATCAATTGTTCCAGGCGGTCGTAGATCTCGCCCCACACCTCGCCCGCCATCACCGCCTCCAGCGGCGAACCCGTCACCTCGATCCGCAGATCGCGCTCGCGCGCATGGCCGGTGTCGATGAGCGTGCAGTCCGTGGCGCGCGCGCCGGTCAGATAGCGCGCCATGGTCTCGAGCGGTTTCTGCGTGGCGGAGAGACCGATGCGCACCGGCGGCTTCGGGGTCAGTTGCGCGAGACGCTCGAGCGACAGGGTGAGATGCGCGCCGCGCTTATTGCCGGCCAGGGCGTGGATCTCATCCACGATCACGCTCTGCACCGTGCGGAGCATCGCGCGGCCCGAGTCCGAGGTGAGCAGCAGGTAGAGCGACTCGGGTGTGGTGACCAGGAGGTGCGGCGGGTTGCGCTTCATCGCCGCACGCTCCGCCGCCGAGGTGTCGCCGGTGCGCACCTGGGCGCGCACCGGCACATCCGGCAGGCCGCTCTCCAGCAGCGCGTCGCGGATGCCATTCAGCGGCAGTTCCAGGTTCCGGTGGATGTCGTTCGAGAGCGCCTTGAGCGGCGAGACATACAGCACCTGGGTCTCATCCGGCAGCGGCGCGGCCAAACCGTCACGCACCAGTTGATCGATGGCGGCGAGGAATGCCGCCAGGGTCTTGCCCGAGCCGGTGGGCGCGGCGATCAGAGTGTTGCGGCCCGCGCGAATCGCCGGCCAGGCCATAACCTGAACTTCCGAGGGGGCATCGAAATGCTCGCCGAACCAGCGGGCGACGGCCGGATGAAACTCACCGAGGGGCATGCGGAAAGCATGGCAGGCAGGCGCGGCTTCGTCCAGCCCGGGGCGAAGCGGTGTGCCCGGGACGTTTCAATAATTCGTAACCCGCCCCTACCTCAGGAAATTCAAAATGACCCCTTATTACTTATTACTTTTTGAACTTTTCACTTTATTAGTCTTCTGCCTTCCGGTACTCGAAGGCTTCCACGCATTCCGGCAGGTCGTAGAACAGGGGTGTAGCGCCGATCCGGTTGCCGTTGTAGGCGTTTCCCTCGCTCCGGCACACACTCGCCTCCTTGCCGAAACGGGTGATGCATTCCTCGT
>JAHKKL010000262.1 GCA_020027635.1 Gammaproteobacteria bacterium | reverse complement strand
CATCGAGATGTAGAGTGGGTTAGCGTTTTTTGCGTAACCCACCAGGCGTTGCGCAGCAACACAACGCCTTTTTTGATGAGTGCCTGCCAGCACAGCCGGGGGGTTACGGCACCAAGGGCGTGCCTAACCCACCCTGCATCGATTGCAGAACTGCCCAAGTAAGCGCCATTCTACTCTGGGGCCGTTCATCATGCGCCACGCTCGAATCAAACCCAGATATCTGCCGCTAGCCCTGCTAGCCGGCTGTCTCAGCCTGGTGCTGGTGTTCACGCCGATCGGGGCGCAGGAGCAAAGCGTCAGTCCGGGCATCAACCGCCAGTACGCGAACCCCGAGTGGTCGCAGTGGGTCGCCGCCTTTGAAAATGAGGGTCGCGAGGTCTATGCGCGGCGACAGGCCATCGTCGCCGCCACCGGGGTCCGGCCCGGCATGGCCGTGGCGGATATCGGCGCCGGCACCGGGCTGTTCACACGGTTGTTCGCCACCCGGGTGGCGCCCACGGGCAAGGTCTATGCCGTCGATATCTCGGCCACCTTCATCGACAACATCCTGCGCACCTGCCGTGAACGGGGACTGGACAACGTGCAAGGCATCGTCGACACCCCCGAGAACGCCGGTCTGCCGGACGCCTCGATCGATCTCGCGTTCATCACCGACAGCTATCATCACTTTGAGTATCCCGCGAGCATGCTGGCATCCATCCACCGCGCCCTGCGCGCGGACGGCCGGCTGGTCATCATCGATTTCCGGCAGGATCCGCGCATCAATCCCCCGTGGATCATGCAGCACGTGCGCGCCGGCAAGGATACCGTGATCCGGGAGGTGCAGACGTCGGGTTTTCGTTTCGTGGCGGAGAAACCCGTGTTGCGCAGCAATTACTTTCTGGTGTTTGAAAAATACTCCACGGGTTCGACAGGAAACCTGTCGAAGTAACCATATGTTCTACATCCACAGGGTGCCTCGAAAAATTCGAACCGAATCTACATGCAGGAGCGGGCTCGCCTTCAGGGAGAAGGTGAGACCGGGAACCGGCCGAGAGGTTGGCCTGGGCCATGTAGGCGAGGGGCGTGAGCAGGATGCGGAAGCTTTGCCTGTGAACGATTTTCCGGCCAACGGAAGTGTTCGCGGATACCCGATGAGTCGCCGGACCCAAGCAAGCCCGCTCCTGTATCGCGAAATCTCAATTTTGTATATTTATTATAAACAATAATTTAAACAATATTACAGAGAAAGGTAATTAACTCTATTTGTTCTGTACCTGGCCCCTGGACCGTCCCCGGGCAGGACGAATGCCGGCCGACCGTGATGGATATTTCGAAATCAGGTTTCTGGGTCATGATCCTCTGCTGGCTATCGGCCATCGGCGGCATCGCCATGGCCATCCTCTGGGCCGGCTCGAAATACCGGCAACCCCTCGACCGGGAGTTACTGGCCAGGTCGCTGGAACGGCGGTTGAAGGCAGGCGAGATCAGTCAGGTGGAGTACGAGAAAAAGCTCGATGCACTGCGCCAGAAACAAGACCCACGGCCGAACCCCGTTAGCGGGGAGAAACCACCGCCGCCCCCGTGACGGTCGCAGCCGCTCGTGAAGGCGCCTCATCAGCCGGTCAGACTCGGTACGCAGATTTGTTCGCAGACTGAAAGGCACCTCGCAAGAATCGAAGCGGCTTCATGTAGGAGCGGGCTCGCTTACCGGGAAGTAGGCGAGGGGCGTGAGCAGGACGCGGAAGCTCTGCCCGCGAAGCCCTTGTTTAATACTCAACAGCTTCGCGGGCACCCGATTAATCGCCGGGCACAAGCAAGCCCGCTCCTACAGCAGAAATCCCGGTTCTTCGAGGTGGCCTGCAAGCATCGTATTGGTGCGCAACCACAGCCTGTGTATAGTTAGCGGCACTGTCAGCACCCGCACACCGGACATGACCATGGCCGCTCAGCCGACGCTACCTCCGACCACACCGCCGTCCTCTCCGCTGAAAGAGATCGGGGTGAACCTCATCGACAATCCGGGACTATGGCTGGAGGGTGCGCTGCGTGAACTGACCGTGGCGCTCAAGACCTTTCTGCCCCACCTGCTGGAGGCGCTGGCATTACTTGTCATCGGCTGGCTGGCGGCTTTCATCGTACGCTGGCTGGTCAACCGTTTCGGCAAGGGGCTGGACGTGATCATGGCGGTCGTGCATCGCTGGCTCGGCCAGGAAGTCACCCGACCGCGCTGGTCGGTCTCCAACCTCGTGGGCAATGTCGCCTTCTGGATTACACTGACCTACGCCGTCAGCGCCGCCGCGCAACAGATCGGCCTCATCACCTTCGCCAACTGGGTGCTGGGACTGCTCGGCTACCTGCCGCGGGTGCTGATCAGCGCCTTCATCCTGTTCATCGGCTACCTGATCAGCAGCGGTATACGCAACATGATCGTTGCCCTCGCCGACGCCAGCGACTTCCAGCACGGACTTTCCCTCGGCCACCTGGTGGAGGGTCTCATCCTCGCCTTCACCCTGCTGCTGGGCCTCAATCAGCTCGGGCTCGACGTCAGCCTGTTCGCCAATATCATCATCCTGGCGGTGGCGGCACTCTTCGGCAGCGCCGCGATCGCCTTCGGCATCGGCGCAGCGGATGCGGTACGCAACGTCATGGCCTCGCACTATGTGCGCAAGACATACCGGAACGGATTGCGGGTGCGCGTGCAGGGGCTGGAAGGCGAGATCCTGGAGATGACGCCGGTGGCGGTGATCATAGAGACGGCGGAGGGCGAGGCGTTGATCCCGGCACGCCACTTCCTGGAGACCGTGTCACTGGTCATCGAGGAGCAGGAACCCGGCCGTGCTTGACGCGCTCACCAAAGGTTATCTCACCCTGCACCCGGGCGCCGCGGCGCGCACCCTGGCGCGTCTCGACGGCCGCGATCTCAAGGCCATTTTCCAGGCCATGCCGCGACCGCTGGCCGCCAGCGTGCTCGAACACATGACCCCGGGCTCGATCGCCCGCTGTCTCGGCCAGCTGCAGACCAAGGCGGCGGCCGAGATTCTCGTGCGCATACCGTCGCTGACGGCCGTGGCGGCGTTGCGCCTGATGAACACCGACCAGGTCAAAGGGCTGTTCTCGGCGATGCCCCGTCCGGCCGCCGCACGGCTGCGCCTGCGCCTGCGCTACCCGGAAACGCTGATCGGCTCCTTCGTGGATGCGGATGCGCTGACCTTCAATGTGGACCAGCGCGTGGGTGACGCGCTGCGTCTGGTGCGCCGCGTCGGCCAGCGCGCGGGACACACGCTGTGCGTACTCGACGAACACCGTCACCTCGCGGGCGTGGTCAACCTGTGCGACCTTCTCGGCGAGCGCGACCGCAGCAAGATCGAGCGGGTGCTGCGTCCGGCGCCCGTGGTGCTGAACGCGCGCGCGGCCCTGCAGACGGTCACCAACCATCCCGCCTGGCTGACTCACGACAGCCTGCCGGTGGTCAACCGCGAGGGCCTGTTCCAGGGCGTGCTGGCGCGCTCCAAAGTGATGACGGAAGAACAGCAATTGCTGACCGTGGTGGCGGAGCGCAACGAACTATCGACCACCCGCGCCGCCCTGGCGGACATTTTCTGGCTGGGTGTGGCGGCGCTGTTCACCGCCAATTCCGACTCGGCCGTGCATCACAAGACGGAAGACTGACATGAAACCGGGAATCGACAATGCCATTCATGTCCTGCAGCGGGACCTCATCGAAGACCACCCGGACGACGCCGTGCAGCTGCTGGAACGGCTGCCGCCCGCGGACATCGCGGACGTCCTCTCCAGGCACCCCATCACGGTGACCGTACCCATCTGGGAACGGCTGTCGCCGGACATCGGCTGGCG
>JAHKKL010000035.1 GCA_020027635.1 Gammaproteobacteria bacterium | reverse complement strand
GACACCTTCTGGTGGAACTACAACCTCGGCAACGTGAAGGAGCGCCCGTTCTCGGAGATCTGGATGGACATCCGCGACCCGCTCATGGCCGGCCTGAAGGCCAGTCCGCGGCCGTTGAAGGGCCGCTGCCGCGTCTGCGGCTTTCGCGATATCTGCGGCGGCAACACCCGGGTGCGTGCCTTCCAGTTGACCGGCGACCCCTGGTGGGAAGACCCAGCCTGCTATCTCGATGACGAGGAACTGGGCATCCGCGCGGCCGATTACGCGGACGACCGCCCGGAATCCGCCGGGCTCACAACCCGCACCATCCGCCACGCCGGATGAGTCGGGTTGATACTCGTCGAGACAGCCAGTGCGAAAGTCTCACTGGCACCCAACAGCGAGAACACGGCGGCAGGTTTTGTCTCTCAGATCACGGGCCAGTGACCGCACTGCTTCCTCATGCTACCGGGGCGGATAGACAACTCCCCAGACGGGACATCAACTCGCCAGATTGACTGCTGTTACTGCGAACAGTCAGACACGATTACATACTGGTCTAGTGCGCTATCTGCGGCTTGTCACCGGTACACACCAGTTTGTCGATATCCCGGGCAATCGATTCTGCCCTGTTGCCCAGGTGCTTCCGCTGTGTTTCCCCCAGATTGTTGATAACCAGGTAAAGCAGGTCGATGGTGACTTCCCGATTGTTATCCAGCCTATTCTGGTAGGCGGACGAACCTAACATTCCCGGATTAATAACCAGTTCCTCAAACGCCGCGTTGAAGAATGGCAGATTCTCCCGCTGCTCGAGCAGAGCGCGCAATCTTGATTGCCAGCGCACTCGGGCCGACAGGCCTTCGATGCCGAGTGGACTGAATTGGTGGCTCCATCGTGTTACTGCCTGTTGCTGGATTCGGTTTAACGGTCCAAACCATCGCTCCAGCTCCCCGGTCATGCGTTCAAGATAATCATTGCGCAGTTCTTCTGCTGTCTGTTCCTGGAATTTAGCCAGCCATTCCCGGTTTCCTTCCTCGAAGCCATTAAATAGCTCTTCAAGCTGTTTATCGCTGGCGTTCGACAATACCTCTGAGATCGCAGGACCTGCCTGTTTGATGATACTGGCCCAGAAGTTTTCAATGCGCTGGTTGTAGCGTTCAAGTTCAGCGCGTTCTATATGACCAGCCTGAGAGCTGTTAGCCGCATCCCGAATCAGTCTCGCGTATGCAGGAAGCTGTGTACTGCAATGCCATGACAAAAAGTTCTTTACGTGTTCCTTGACGTAGGCGCTTTGCGCATCAGAGAGTTCCATGTAGGACTGGAGGTATAAAGGGAGAAACCAGTCCAGCTGGTTGTACGCAAACTGTATTCTGCTGCAACCAGACAGCAATAATGCCAGAGCTGCAGAGAGCAGGAGTATGTTGAATTTTATCCGGGTCATCCCTAAGCCAGGCATCCTGGGATTTCTCTGAAAATAAAAAGTCTCTCTCCAGATGTGCGTGGAGTCGCTGTCCGGGTTATTGAGACTTGTCTTTACAAGTCCTGTGATAGCCAAGTGCCGTGAGAATCCAGCCAATCAACAAGAGGACCATCACGGTTTTCATCTGACCTGTGGCGAAATCTCTTGTACCCAACTCAATCATCTTGTCAGGTTCCAGCGCAAATGAGGGCATTCCGCCAATGCCGCACAGATTCCAGGTGGCTATGGCAAAGAAGAGATAGCCAGCCCCTTGAAGGTCAGTCCCTGTGTGTGCTTCGCGTGGCAAACTTGTTCGGTATTTTCCCCATAGCCAAGTGACAGCAAGAACCATGGACAGGATCAGGTAGCCTCCTGTTCCAAAAAACACTGCACTATGCTCCCTGCCGAACAGCAATGGGACAATAACGGCGGACAGCACGGCAAAAAGAACAAATGCAAGTGCCCTGAACAGATGTATCCAGGATTTATCGCTGGACCGGTACAGACCGATGGCACTTATGCCGAGACCCAGCGGGAACCCAAAGGCAAAAAACAGGAATCTTGCCCAGCCGGAGAAACCATATAATTCCGTAAATACGACATGGCCGCGTGAGCTTATCTCTGTCTGGATGAAGTTGCCCGTAACAACTGATGCAATCATGATAATTGCCCCGATTCCTAAGGTAGATAATCCAGTAGGATCATGTTCTGCGTGATTCATTCGCGTAACCTCCGTGATTTATTCATTGATCATAAATATCAAGGGTTATGTTGAGAGCAACCGGTGTCTATATCGGCGGCAGGTCGGGATGAATCATATTTTGGATGCAAACTCAGTCACATTAGCAATTTTGTCTTGACCCATACTTCGCGTATTCGTAGATCGACCGTGATCTATTTTACCGGCAGGTATTTATCTATATGATCGCAATGCGCATATCGCCCCCACAAACGAAGGCTTTCCTGTGCGGTCTTGATAAGGAAGATGGTTCCCTATACTGGGGAAAACGGTGCTCATTCGCCAGAATGGCACATAACAGACCGGCTACCTGGATGCTTTTGTATGGTTTTGATGTATCCCGAATCTGACAATATCAAATAGGCTGATTCCACGACAAGGTAATAAATCAGCGAAGTCTGCCGGCTGTTTTGATGCCGTCGGCATCGGTGGGTTGCCAACCCTGTTAATGTCAAATCTCATTATCGGTCCAGGTCACGGATCTGGTGAATCCGTCGCTATACACCTTATCCTAACCAACGAATAAATAGAATTTTTCGTGGTACCTATACGTAGTTTCCACAATAAGTATAAAGAGTTTGTTCAGACGGTATATCCCCGCCACCCAAGGCATCCGATCCACCCGGATACCGAAGCCTGGACAATCCACCCGGCGGGGACATACAGGAAAAACCCGATGGTTGCATCGCAACCCCCATCTTCTCAGATCTTGGGGCGGGAGAAATTACCCTCAAACCCCAGAAATACTATCTCTGACGCCATGAATCCCCTATGCTCTTACCCGGATTTTTCCTGAAGAGCCGAATAGGTTAGGTGTATCGAATATAAAAATTATAGAGCTGGCTGACATCATGATGCGGATTTCCAGCTTTTCACTTGGTAGGTTGGATGCGGCATGACTCTATCGGCTGATATTTCAGTATCCGGTGACACTACTTTTTTTACTCACGGTTAAATAAATGACTATTAATAAGCGTATAAATACCGAGCATGACCCGATAGATGTTCTCATCATTGGTGCAGGGCCATCTGGTGCCATTGCCGCTGCCTTGCTGGTGCAGAAAGGCCGCAAGGTTCTGGTGCTGGAAAAAGAGGAATTCCCGCGCTTCTCCATCGGTGAAAGTTTGTTGCCTCAGTGCATGGTCTTCGTGGAAGAAGCGGGCATGCTGGAGGCAGTTCAGGCGGGCGGCTTCCAGTTCAAGAACGGCGCTGCATTTCAGCATGCGGGCAAGTACACCGATTTCAACTTCAACGAAAAATTTACCCCTGGCCCCGGTACAACCTTTCAAGTGCAACGCGCGCGGTTCGACAAAATCCTGGCCGATGAGTCCGCCCGTGTTGGCGCCGACATCCGCTACCGGCACGAAATTATCACAGTCGATGTCGGCGGCGCAAAACCACTGGTGACCTACCGCACGCCGGAAGGTGAAATTCACGCCGCGAGCGCATCTTTCCTGCTCGATGCCAGCGGCTTTGGTCGCGTGTTGCCACGTCTGCTGGATCTTGAGTCGCCATCGAATTTCCCCGTGCGCCAGTCCTGCTTTACGCACGTGAAAGACAACATCGGCGACCTGACCTTCGACCGCAACAAAATCCTGATCAGTATTCACCCGAAATCCCGCGACGTCTGGTACTGGACGATTCCGTTCTCCAATGGCACCTGTTCGCTGGGCGTGGTCGCTGAAAAACCTTTCTTCGACGACTATGCCGAAAACCTCAATGAACGGCTGATGAGCATCGTTCATGAAGAGCCACACCTGTCAGCGTTGCTGGCCAATGCAGAAATAATCCAGCCCGCAAGACAGATCTCCGGCTACTCCGCTAACGTCAAAAGTCTGCACGGCAAGGGTTTTGCCCTGCTCGGCAATGCCGGTGAATTTCTCGATCCCGTGTTTTCCTCCGGCGTTACGATCGCCATGAAATCTGCCAGTCTGGCGGTGGCGTTGCTCGATCGCCAATTAAGTGGCGAGACTGTCGATTGGGAGAGTGATTATGCCGTGCCGCTGAAAAAGGGGGTCGATACATTCCGCACCTTTGTCACGAGTTGGTACGATCAGCGCCTTCAGGAAATCATTTTTCACCATGACCAACCTGTCAATGTGAAGGCAATGATTTGCTCGATCCTCGCTGGTTATGCCTGGGATGACAGCAACCCGTATGTCAGCCAGAGCGAGCGGCGGGTGAACGTGCTCGCGGAAATATGCCGGGTCTGAGGTAGTGAAGTGGGAACGATGAATACGAAAACAAAAATGGGGTGTTCGGAGAGAGGCGTTAGCCGCAAGAATGAATTGCATATGAACTCTATCATCATCCCGATATCGGGTTGGTCAGTTTGGGGTATGGGATTACCTTCGGAACAGCCGGATGTCAAATTCATTGATCCGTTACTGCGCCGTCGCCTGGGTTCCATGGACCGCTCCGCACTGCATGTCGCCAATGAATGTCTGGAGGTGCACGAGCGGGCGCATTTGGTATTCGCCTCACGACATGGCGAATTGAGTCGCAGCACGGCACTATTGACTGAAATCGCCAACGGTGAGCCGCCCTCTCCCATGGGGTTCAGCTTGTCGGTGCTCAATGCTGTTCCCGGCCTTTATGGTATAGCCCGACAGGATACTTCCCCGGCAACAGCCATATCCGCCGGTGAGGCCACATTCGCCATGGCACTGATTGAGGCCACTTCGCAAGCCTGGGGAAATCCAGATGACACGGTGCTGCTGGTTTTTGCAGACGAGCCACCACCGTCCATCTATGCCGACTACGTACAGTCTCCCCGCGAGCCCTATGCCATTGCCATACGGCTGGAAGCGAAGCATGCGGACTACCCTGTTCGATGCACGTGGACATCTGCCATGAGTTCTGGGGATACAGAGGATGTCATACACTATTTTATTCGCTGTCTTACCAGCGAAGAAGGAACCCAGTGGGCAGGCCCCGACCACCACTGGCACTGGCAACGCATACATGGACAGATTTAATTACTGGTGGCGCCTGTCGGTGACTGGAAGTTGCTTTGCCGCCTTCGGCGTGGGAGGGATGCTGCTGTCAGCACTGGTCTTCCCAGCTATGTGGTTACTGCCGGGTCAACCTCATATTCGCTCAAGGCGCGCAAAGTTCATGATACACAAGTTTTTCGGCATTCTGGTATGGCTGTTGCGACATCTGGGTGTTATGCGCCTGGAAACGCACAATGTTCAAATACTGCGCAACGCCGGACCAGTCATCATATTAGCCAATCACCCCACCTACATAGACGTGGTGGTGCTGATCTCCTGTATACCTTATGCAAACTGTATCGTGAAGAGCGCACTATGGAGGAACCTATTCTACGGTGGTGTGGTACGTGCCGCAGGGTACCTCAGCAATGACAATCCTGACGCCTTAATCGATGATTGCGTCGCCAGCCTGGCCGGCGGCACGCCATTGATCATCTTTCCAGAGGGCACCCGCACTGCTCCGGGACAATCTCTACGCTTCGTGCGGGGGGCTGCCCACATCGCCCTGAAAAGCCGCGCCACTATTCAGCCGGTAGTGATCCATTGTGATCCTCCGACCCTCACCAAAGGGGTGAAGTGGTACAAAATCCCACCCCAGCGCTTTTGTTTCTCCATCAGAGTACGGCCACCTCTGGAACTGCCCGCTTTCAATGTCGGTGACGAACCAAACAGCATCGCCGCCCGCAAACTCACCGAAAAACTTGAACGTTATTTTACCTGTGAATTGATGATTTATGAACGTACTATTGTCTGAGTTGAAACAACTGATTATCGAAGCGCTTGATCTTGAAGACATCAGACCAGATGATATCGATGACGACATGCCACTGTTTGCTGACGAGGGTTTGGGATTGGACTCCATTGATGCCCTGGAACTTGGTGTTGCTCTGCGTAAAAAATACCACCTGCAACTCATAAAAGGGGATAGCCAGGCCCGCGAGCATTTTCGTTCATTACGTACGCTGGCGGAATTCATCCACTCCCAGAAAATCGCTTCCCCCTAACCTGAACCTCCGGCACTGATCATTCATGAAAGACGAACAGATCCTAAACTACTTACAGGACATTCTGCGGGAAAACTTCGAGATCGACGGGGCTCGCGTCACCCTGGACGCACACCTCTACAACGATCTCGATCTGGACAGTATTGACGCTGTGGATTTGGCCATCAAGCTACAGGAAATGACCGGCAAACGCATTAAGCCGGATGAGTTCAAGGGCATACGAACCATCGGCGACGTGATCGGTGTTGTCCATCATCTTCTCGCCACCTGAGCCAAAGATGCTCATCGCCCATGTAATACGGGCCTTAATCGGTCTGCTTTATCCAGTAACCGTCTACTTTGCACTGAGATGGTTCGAACCGCGCATCATCGCAGGGGTACTGGCCATCTTCCTGCTGCTGCGCTGGAAACACCAGGCAGCACAAATTCTGGCCGGGCTGTCCGGGGTTTCCTTTGGGATACTCATCGCTCTGCTGCTCTTGTGCCTGGCGGTATTGGTCGTTAACAACGAAACCCTGCTGCGACTTTACCCTGCGGCCATTAATTTGGGTCTGTTGATAATGTTCTGCATGACGTTATGGCAACCTCATACCATGATCGAACGTTTCGCGCGACTACGCCACACGAACCTTCCCGCTGAGGGTATACGTTACACCCGTCATGTCACTTATCTGTGGTGTCTCTTTTTCGCCGGAAATGGCCTGGCTGCCGCGTGGACGGCGATCGTCGCCTCACGGGAGACATGGGCGCTCTACAATGGCTTCATCGCCTATTTGCTGATGGGTACGCTGTTCGCCGGCGAGTGGCTGTTACGCCGATATCGTTTTCCGGAACTGCGCTGATCGTGTCCATCAATCCCGACTTCATCCCGATCTCCCATGTCCTGACAGAGTCGCGTCCCAGGGATAGTATGATTTGCGCGTGGGAGGGCGGTATCCTGGTTTGGTCCGACTTCACCAAGCTGATCTCCAGGTTGACTGGGGCTTTCGCGACAGGGTCAACGGAGTCAGCCATCGTCGCCTGCGCGAACCCCTTGAACTTTCTGGCGACGCTACTTGCTCTCTGGCACTGTGGCCGCACCCCCGTCGTGCCATCCAATTTCCGGCCTGAAACACTGAAACAGTTGGCCGCACACAATGGCCGTGAGATCGACGATGCCAATGTCGCCAATCTGGTTGGCCAGACTGGCCCCTCACGCCTTGGGCAGCTCGATCCCTCTGCGTGTCGACTGATTCTCTACACCTCCGGCAGCAGTGGCGAGCCCAAATGGATCAACAAGACACTAGCTCAGCTTGATGCGGAAGTAACCACATTGGAGAGCCTGTGGGGTAACGCTATTACTGGATGCGGTGTGCTAGCCACCGTACCTCACCACCACATCTACGGCCTATTGTTTCGACTGCTGTGGCCGTTGGCGGCCGGTCGTCCCTTCGACTGCTGCACCTGCGCCAGCCCGGAGCAACTTGGTGAACGCATCGCACGCTTCACCGACCATATCCTTGTTTCCAGTCCGAGTCATCTGACGCGATTCCCTCAGCTTATGGAACTCAGCGACTGGAAACCCAAGCCGCGCATGCTCTTTTCCTCCGGCGGGCCCTTGCCTGCGGAAACGGCCAGTACCTACAGACAGGAACTCGGAGATTCACCCATGGAGATCTTTGGCAGCACCGAAACCGGTGGTGTGGCCTGGCGCCAACGCCATGGCAGTCCTGACGAGGATGCCTGGACACCACTACCGGGTGTGTGTGTGAATCGGGATACCGATAGCGCACTGTTGCTGGATTCCCCCTTTCTGTCACATCAGAACTGGCGCATGGACGACGCCATCTCGCTCCTGAGTGACGGCCGTTTCCGATTGAATGGCCGCCTCGACCGCATCGTCAAGCTGGAAGGCAAACGCCTGGCATTACCGGAAATGGAGCGGCGACTGGAATCGCATCCCTGGGTCGTGTGTGCCGCTGTGGTTCCACTTCTGGACACTAGCCGACTGGGCGCAGTGGTCGTTCCAACCCTGGCCGGCCAATCCGCGCTCAATACCTACGGGCAGCGGGTGACGAAACAGGCGCTGCGCGAACACCTCAAGGAGGCTTTCGAATCGGTGCTGCTGCCGCGCCGATTCCGCTTTGTGACGGAACTGCCGCTCAGCGAGCGTGGCAAGGTCACCCACCAAGAATTGAAATCTCTCTTTGAATCTCCTGATGAATCTGATGCCTGAAATCATCGCCGAATCTCGGGATGGCGAAACGGTTACCTTTCTGCTTAGAGTGCCGCCCGATCTCGCCCATTTCGCCGGCCACTTCCCGGATTTTCCTATCCTGCCGGGCATCGTTCAGGTTGACTGGGCTGTGCGACTTGCCCGTCGATACTTGCCCGCTCTTGAATCCAGCCATGACATCAACAACCTCAAATTCCAGGCTTTGGTGCGCCCAGATGCCGTATTGACGCTGCGCATGGACTACGACGCCAGCCAAGGTACGCTGCAATTTATCTATCGGGATAACGAGCGCACCTATTCCAGCGGTCGCATCCATTTCCAGTGTGACGGGTAATGAGTTTTTTGCCCTGCATCGTCATCCCTTGCTACAACCATGGCGCCACCATTGGTGGCATGGTGGAGCGCCTATCCTCGCATGGGTTGTACATTTTCATCGTGGATGACGGTTCCGACACAGCCACCGCGACCGCCCTGCAATCCCTAGCCGCGCGGGAACCGCTGGTACGCCTGTTCTGCATGCCGGAAAACCGTGGCAAGGGTGCCGCGGTTATGCACGGACTGCGCGCTGCCAAGGCCGGCGGTTTCAGCCATGCCCTGCAGATCGATGCGGATGGCCAACACGACACCGCCGATGTGGCGCGTTTCCTCGCCGCTGGACAGTCATGCCCTGGGGCCGTCATCTGTGGTCAACCGATCTACGACGAGAGCGTGCCCAAAGGGCGTCTCTATGGTCGCTACCTCACCCATGTGTGGGTCTGGATCGAGACACTGTCATTCGCTATCGGCGATTCCATGTGCGGTTTTCGCTTGTATCCACTAACCACTGTCATCCCACTCATAGACCGGGTGGCTATCTCCAGGCGCATGAGTTTCGACACCGAGATACTGGTGCGACTGGTCTGGCAGGGTGTGCCGGTCCAGAATCTCAATACCCGCGTTACTTACCCGAAGGACGGAGTTTCTCACTTCGATCTGTTCTGGGATAACCTGCGCATCTCAGCCACTCACTCCAGGCTTGTCCTCGGTATGATCCTGCGCCTGCCCCGGTTACTTGCCCGACGCCTGTTTGGCAGGGTACCTGACACCGCAGGCAAAGCAGATCCGACTCACTGGGCAGCATTCGCGGAACGGGGCTGTACCTGGGGACTCGGGTTGGTAGCCACAGCATACCGCCTGCTCGGTCGCCGCGTAGCCCTATTGGTGCTGCTGCCAGTAGTGACCTACTTTTTCCTTACCGGACGGCAGGCACGGTGGGCTTCCCGCAACTACCTGCAACGACTTGCGAGCCATGCAGGCCCCGATGCGGCCATCCCCGCTGCAACACTGACAACCATTTTTCGCCACTTTCTGGCCTTCACGGAATCGGGACTCGACAAGCTGGCGGTCTGGCATGGAGATATTAAACGTCACCAACTCAATTTTCCCAATGAGGCAGCATTTAAGAAGGTGGCATATAGCGGGCAAGGAGCCCTGTTCATAGGCGCCCACCTGGGTAATCTGGAGATAACCCGTGCGCTGGCGGTAACGGGTGGAGTGGCCAAGGTAACTGCGGTCGTGTACTCGGAACACGCGCGCCGCTTTGCCACTACGCTGGCCAGTGCCAGTGGACGCTTCGGTGTAAACCTGCTCCAGGCTGGCGACTTCTGGCTGGATACCGCCATTGCGCTCAAGGAGAAAATCGCCCAAGGCGAACTATTGGTCATCGTCGGCGACCGCACACCACCAGCGGACAACGGCCGTGTGGTGCGCGCCAATTTTCTCGGTCATCCCGCTCTCTTTGCACAGGGCCCATTCGTCCTTGCCCATTTGCTGGAGTGCCCGGTCTATCTGTTTTTCTGCCTCAAGGAGGGTGATCGATACTGTGTCCACTTGGAGCACTTCGCAGAACGTGTGATACTGCCACGCCGTGAGCGTCAGCTCGCCCTGGCCGGCTACGCCCAGCGCTACGCCCAGCGCTTGGAGACCTACTGTCAACGGGCCCCTCTGCAATGGTTTAATTTCTTCGATTTTTGGCGGGATACCTCTCAGAAGAATAAGACGTCCAATACCATCGGAAGCACGGGATCAGAAACAGGGAAGGCATGAACATTGAGCCTTGCAAAGCCTTTGCAGGAGCATTCTGAATTGATGTCACACCACAAAGGCCCTCCTCCCGCTATCGAAATCGGGCGATGCCGCCTGACGATCGAGGACGTCCTCAGGATCGCCGAAGACGGATACGGCGTTGATCTGTCCGCCGACCCGGTCTTCAGAACTCGTATTGAACGAGGTGCCGAGTTTCTGAACCGTCTGCTCAAGGATGGCGGCGAGGTCTATGGGGTCA
>JAHKKL010000261.1 GCA_020027635.1 Gammaproteobacteria bacterium | reverse complement strand
GGCCCCAGCAGATCCACAGCAGGTCGGTGACATCCCATTGCTGCAGCACGGCCCATACGACGGTAACCAGGTTGGTGAGCAGCAGGAATGTCAGCGATCTGTCGCTGTAAAGCAGGACTGCCCGATGGATCGCACCGCTGTTTTGCACTCTGATATGCCCCCATCCCAGCGTTGACTTCCGCGCCCCCTGGGTTGTTTTCGGCAGTTCGGCTGAAAATTGAAAGAAACAGGATGCCCACTGTCGTTGCTTTCAAACTACAATTGCCACATCACCGCACGATGACGCAGGAGGAAACTGCAATGAAAAGAAACACACTGAAGGCTACGTTCATCCTGGGCCTGCTGTGCAATCTGCCGCCTGCCGTGGCGGAGGAGGCGCTGATCAGTTTCAAGGCGCTCGCCCCTGAAACCGCGCTGGAACTGGCCCAGGCTACCCTCAAGGCGTGCCGTGAGAAGGGTTACCAGGTCGCGGTGGCCGTCGTCGATCGCGCGGGCACGCCCCAGGTGATGCTGCGCGACCGCTACGCCGGCGCGCACACCCCGGGCACGGCCACCCGCAAGGCATGGACCGCGACCAGCTTCCGTGCCGACACCCTCTCGCTCGCCGAGGAGACCCAGGCGGGCAAGCCACAGTCCGGGGTGCGCTTCGTGGAGAACGCGCTCATGCTCGGCGGCGGCGTGCTGGTGGAGGCCGGCGGTTCGCTGGTGGGCGCGGTCGGGGTATCCGGCGCTCCCAGCGGTGAACAGGACGACGCCTGCGCGAAGGCCGGCGTCGCCGCCATCGAAGAAAAGCTCATGTAACGGGCCATGAAAAAAGGGGGCATTCCGGAATGTTCCCTTTTTATATATTGGCCAGGGATAATCGGTCACATCACAAACGGGAAAATCGAGGAGAGCAGCGTATGGCGTTACGGATCCGCGGCAATACCCACCACTGGCGCTTTCACCGGCTGGGCGGTTTCGACCAGGTACGCATCGAGACGGGAGAGGACATCCGTCACCTTCCCGAACTCGACCAGAAGCTGTGGGCGGCTCTGAGCTGTCCGGCAAGGGGTGTCGAGTTCGACGAGCACACCCTGGCACTGCTGGATACCGACGGCGACGGGCGTATCCGCGTGCCTGAGGTGCTGGCCGCCTTCGACTGGGCATGCCGTGTGTTGCAGGACCCGGGCGACCTGCTCAAGGGCGGGGCGGAGCTGCCGCTTGCCGCGATCAACCCCGCGACCGATGAGGGCCGGCGGGTGCTCATGGCGGCGCGACGCATCCTCGAAAACCTGGGTAAGCCCGCGGCCGCCGTCATCACCGCCGAGGACACCGCCGACACCAGCCGGATCTTCGCCAGCACCCGCTTCAACGGCGATGGCGTGGTACCACCCACATCGACGGATGACCCCGGGCTCGGGCGGGTCATCGGGGACATCATGGCCTGCGTCGGCTCGACCCCGGATCGCAGCGGCACCGAGGGCATCTCCAAAACGCTCAGCGAGCGTTTCTTCGAAGAAGCGCGCGCCTACGCGGACTGGTGGGCCGCGGCCGAGGCGGATGCGGCCAATATCCTGCCCCTGGGGGAGAAAACCGCCGCGGCGATGCAAGCCTTCGAGGTCGTCAGGGCGAAAATAGACGACTACTTCACCCGTACCCGGCTCGTCGCCTATGATGCCCGCGCCGTCACGCCGCTCAACCCGGCGGAGGCCGACTACACGGCGATCGCGCCGAAGGTACTGTCGAACGCTACCGAGGCGGTAGCGGCATTTCCTGTCGCCCGCATCGAGGCCGACCGCGACCTGCCCCTCCTTGAGACGGTCAACCCGGCCTGGACGGCGGCGCTCACGCGCTTTCGCGAGGCGGTGGTAGTGCCGTTCTTTGGCGGTCTCGACAAACTCGGCGAAACCCGGTGGCAGGACATCCGCGGCCGCCTCGAAGCCCATGCGAACTGGCTAGGCCGCAAGCGGGGGACGGTGGTGGAACCGCTCGGCATCGAGCGTGTCCGGGAGGTGCTCGCCGATGGTTCCGAAGCCCGCATCGCCGATCTCATCGCGCAGGACACCGCGCTCGAGGGCGTGGCGGATGCAATCGAATCCGTTGACCGGCTGGTGCACTATTACCGCGACCTGCACATCCTGCTCGGCAACTTCGTCTCGTTGCGCGACTTTTATACGCCGGGTAAAAAGGCGATATTCCAGGCGGGAACCCTCTACCTCGACGGGCGCAGCTGCGAGCTCTGCATACACGTCGCGGACGTCGCGGCCCACAGCGCGCTGGCCGGCCTCAGCCGCACCTATCTCGCCTACTGTGATTGCCGCCGCCGCGGCGGTGACGAGCGGATGACCATCGTGGCGGCGTTCACGGGCGGAGATGCCGACAACCTCATGACGGGTCGCAACGGCGTGTTCTACGACCGCAAGGGCCGCGACTGGGATGCGACCATCGTCAAGGTCATCGAACATCCGATCAGCGTCTCGCAGGCCTTCTGGGCACCGTACAAACGCGTGGCGCGCATGGTGTCGGAACAGATCGAGAAATTCGCCGGGTCACGCGACAAGGCGGTGGAAACCGGCGCGGCGCAGGGCATCGCCGATGTCTCGGCCAAGGCGGAGGCCGGCAAGGCGGCACCCGCGGCGCCCTTCGATATCGCCAAGTTCGCCGGTATCTTCGCCGCCATCGGCCTCGCAATCGGCGCCATCGGCACGGCGCTCGCCGCCGTGGTCACCGGATTCCTGGGACTCGGCTGGTGGCAGATGCCGCTTGCCCTCGCCGGGCTGATGCTCGCCATTTCTGGCCCGTCGATGCTGCTCGCCTATCTCAAGCTGCGCCAGCGCAACCTCGGTCCTCTCCTCGACGCCAACGGCTGGGCGGTAAATACGCTTGCCCGGATCAACATCCCCTTCGGCGCCACCCTGACCGCCACCGCCACGCTCCCGCCCGGGGCGGAGCGGACGCTGCGCGACCCCTTCGCGGAGAAGAAGCGACCCTGGCGCCTGTATCTGTTCCTGGTGGTGTTGCTCGCCGCGCTCGGGATTCTCTGGCAGCAGGGCTATATCCCGCGCTGGTGGGAAAAGCTCGGGGTGCACTGGCCGGTGGCCGGACAGCAGGCGGTCCCGGCACCAGGCGGCGACGCGCGTCCGGCACCGACTCCTTGAACCGTCCCGCGGATGGCGGATTTGAACCCTGGCGCCGGCGCAACTGTCTCATGAAGCATGAAGCAGCGGGTAATTGCTGAAACCTGTGGAGGCGGGATCATGCAACCGGATTACGACCTGCGCCCCATCGCCTACATTCTGATTACCATCGGCTGTGTACTGGCAGCCATGACCGCGGTCGTCCCCAACTACGACGCCGGATACCAGCTGATGTTCAGCGTATTCCTGGCAGGTATCGTGCCCTATTACGTCTATGGTTGCCTGACCGAGCGGCTGCGCGGGTGGGCATTGCTGATCCCGGGACTTGTGGTGGTTGCCGGTCATGTCTGGCTGACGGCGTCGCAGCGATTCCTCGGGTATGACGGTTACGCCGACGGCATGATTTACTACGGACCGGTGCTACTGGCGCTCGGTGCGCTGCCTGCCGGCGTTGCCGTGGGGAACCTGATCAACGGGATGACGCGGCGCTAGTATGTGCATCCAGACGAATAGCGTCTGGGAACATGACCGCGTGGTTACATCGCCTGATTAAACACCGCCTCTCCAACCCGAGGCAGCGGGTGCTCCGCCCGCTGCCTTCCCCGGCGTCGACGGCCTGCAACTACTCATAGTGTAGTGCGTCTGAATTAAATGAACTTATGTTGGCCGGCATGTTCCAACCTTGCAGGAGGTTGGAGCGATGCGAGTTGCCGACAAGATCG
>JAHKKL010000260.1 GCA_020027635.1 Gammaproteobacteria bacterium | reverse complement strand
GCCACGTACGCGGCGATCATGGGCACGATGACGATGTGGCTCAGCATGTAAACGAGGGCATGGGCCTTGAGCCAGTCGCGGACGAAAAACTCCACGCCCATGAGACCGGAATAACCCCAGATCGCCAGCAGTCCCCACAGCAGGCGGGCGTCGAGCAGCAGCGCGCCGGCCGTCTCCAGGGCGGCGGCGATCAACCACAGCGTACGCAGCGAGCGCAGTGACACCAGGCCCCGCGGCACGGGCCGGTAGGGCCGCCAGCGGGCGTCCTCCTCGAAATCCTTGAATTCGTCCAGAATGCGCAGCTGCAGGATGAGCAGAAAGGCCGTCGCGAAGGCGACGGCGAAACTCAGCCATGCCGGTTCACGGGAAAGGGAGGTGAGCTTCGCCGTGTAAGCAAGGACACCGAACGTAAAGGCGGCGATCAGCAGACCGTGTTGCAGGGGCGGGAAACGCTCGGAGAAATAGGTGTTCCAGCGGCGGAGGAAACCTGGACGATCCGGATGGACAGGGGTTTCGGTCACGGCTGTTTGCCGCGTGCCAATCTGGCATGGGCACGCGTGAATTCACCGGCGCAGATTGCCCCGATGATGGAGATCTCGCCGGCGAGACAGAGGCTCGCGGTCACCTCCGCGAGGGCCCGGGCATGCCCGGGCCCCGCGAGCCCCAGGATTTCCAGGCACGCCCGCTGGCTGGGCAGGCCGGTGCCGCCGCCGACGCTGCCGACGATGAGATTCGGCAGGGTGACGGAAACATACAGGTCGCCCTCCGGGGTCGCTTCCATGCGTGTCGTGCCCACCGCCGCCTCGGCGACGCAGGCCGCATCCTGACCGCAGGCGATGAACAGGGCAGCCATGCCGTTGGCATAATGGCCCTGTATACCGATGGTGCCCGACATGATGCCGCCGATGGTGGCGATCCGTCCGTACTCGACCATGCGCTCGACGCTGGTGTGCAGGCCCTCGCGGACCAGTCGGGCCGGGAGCGTGACTTCCGCCGTGACTTTCTTGCCGCGCACGCCCTGCAGGGATTGGGAGCTGGCTTTCTTGTCGCCGGAGAAATTGGCTTCGATAAATGCCGCGCGGGGCTTCACCGGGGCGTTGTCCAGCACCCAGCGCAGGGCGGCATCGGTGGCGATGGTGGCCATGTTCTGACCCGCGGCGTCGCCGGTGGAATAGGTCAATATCAGGTAAAGATGGTTGCCCTCCACGCTGACCTGCTGGTCGATCAGCTTGCCGAAGCGGGTGGTGCTCTCGGCGACGCGCTTGATCTCCTCCTGCTGGGTAAGCATCCAGCCGAGGAAACGGCCCAGTTCCTCGAAGCGTTCAAAGGTCAGGGCCGGAGATCGGGAAACCCCTTCATTGATTACCGCGGCGGCGCAGCCGCCGGTTTCCGTGATGAGCACGGCGCCCCGGCTGTAGGAGGCCACCAGTGCCGCCTCCGTGGTGGCGAGCGGCACATAGTAATCGCCCCGGGCGAACAGGCCGTTGACCCGCAGGGGACCGGCGATGCCCAGCGGCACTTTCACGGTGCCGATGAAATTCTCGATGTTGTGTTGATAGCGCGCCATGTTCGCGGCGCTGTCCTGATCGAGCAGTTCCGGGCGGGCAGCCGCCGCCTGATCCAGGAGATCCCAGCGCTGCGCCAGCGTTTCAGGGGAAATGACGGCGCCCCCGGGGATGTGAAGTGGTGGCGTGCCGGTGCGTGGCTGCAGGCGTTTTGCCAGGTCCTCCAGATTGGTATTCGCCAGCAGCGCCGAGAAGTAGTCGGAGGCGTGACGATTGCTGACGGTCATCGATGACTCCCTCGCGGCATCAGATTCGTGCGGATTTGCATTGATATTTGTAGGGTTATGCAGCGTGGCATTATATAGTAACCGGCGGTGATTGCATGAGGCGATTTTGCATCCGGGCTTCCTGCGGGCAGGGGCTCTCAAGGATGCGAGGTAAAACTCGATGAGCGTTTTATATACGGGCAAGGGGATTGCCTTTGAGTACCGTCTGGGAACCCAGAGCGTGCGGGCGCTGGGCGGTGTGGATCTCGTTCTGGAGCGGGGTGGTTTCTATTGCCTGGCCGGTCCGTCCGGATCGGGGAAGACCACGCTGCTCAATCTGCTGGGCCTGATCGACACGCTGCAAACCGGCCGTCTCCAGTTCGACGGAACGGATCTGGCGGAGATTTCAGAGCGTGAGAAAAACCGGATACGGCGTTTCCGCATCGGTTTCGTGTTCCAGAACTTCAACCTGTTTCCCGTGCTGCGGGCGGAAGAGAACGTGGAATACTTTCTGCATCGACAGGGCGTTCCGGCCGCCGAAAGGCGGCAGCGCGTGGCGGAGACGCTGAAAGCCGTGGGCCTGTGGGAACACCGCCACAAGCGCCCCGCGGAGATGAGCGGCGGGCAGCGCCAGCGGGTTGCCATTGCACGGGCGTTGGCGAAGAAGCCGGATGTCATCCTCGGCGATGAACCCACCGCCAGTCTCGACCAGGAAACCGGCAAGGGCATCGTCGATACCCTCGCGACGCTCGCCAGCAACTCGGGCGTGACGGTGATCCTTTCCAGCCATGACCCCATGGTGCTGGCGCGCGCGCAGCATGTGATCACCTTGCGGGACGGGAGGATCGTCTGATGCTGCTACGCCTGGCATTACGCAATCTGCAGCGCAACGTGCGCCGTACCGTGGCGCTCGTCCTCACCGTGGCGGTGGGGACCGGCTCGCTGTTTCTGTTTCACGGTTTCAACAACGGCATCATGAACCAGTACCGGGACAACACCATCCATGCGCGCTACGGCCATGGCCAGATCCAGACCATGGGCTATGGCGATCGCGTCTATGAACGGCCCTGGGAACATTGGATCGGGCATCCCGAAACCCTGCGCGGCGAACTGCTGGCATTAGCGGGTGTGCGCCAGATTTTCCCGCGTGCGGAGTTTCCGGCGCTGCTGTCCAACGGGCGCATCACGGTCAGCGGCAAAGGGCAGGGAGTGGACGGGCCCGAGGAGTTCCGTTTCTTCAACACCCTCAACTTCGTCGCCGGCAACAACCCTTCCGGCGAATCGGCGGGCATCGTCCTGGGGATGGGCATCGCGAGAGGTCTGGGTGTCGGGGTGGGCGACTCGGTGACGGTGATGGCACGGGGGGGCGCGGGGTAAAATGAACCAGACGGTTCTCAAGGTAACGGGTGTCTTCCACACCGGGCTCAAGGAATTCGACGACACCGTTTTCCGCATCCCGCTGAAGGCGGCGCTGACCCTGCTGCAAACGGATCGGGTCGAAAGCATGGTCTTGGGGCTCGCCTCGGTGGATGATTTCACCACCGTGGCGGATTTCATCCAGTCCCGGCATCCTGAACTCGAGGCGATTCCGTTCTCGGTTCTGGACAAGGTTTACTATCAGCATTCCGTGGACTGGCTCGATGCGCAGTTCAATGTCATCCAGATCATCATCGTGACCATCGTACTGCTGGGCATTTTCAACACCGTGTCCACGGGTATTCTGGAACGCAAGCAGGAGATCGGCACGCTGCGGGCAAACGGCGAAAGCCGCTATGAAGTCATGCGGCTCCTGGGTCTGGAAGGGCTCGCGCTGGGCGTGCTCGGGGCGGCATTGGGTATCCTGCTGGTCGTCGGGCTCGACGCGACGGTGCTCGCCCACGGCATCCTCATGCCGCCCGCGCCGGGCATTACGCGCCAGTTTCTGGTGATGCTTGAAATCACGCCTCTCATGGCGGCGCGGACGGCCGTGCTGGGAATCGGCGCTGCCCTGCTGGGTACGATGGTGGCTGGCTTGCGGGTTACCCGCATGGGAATCGCCGAGGCACTGCGCGCTTCGTGACAGGAGAGGCGCCTCTTCCGGGTCTCCCC
>JAHKKL010000259.1 GCA_020027635.1 Gammaproteobacteria bacterium | reverse complement strand
AAAGAAACAGAAATCCGGCGCCCATGGCACGCCACGGCAGGATCCCCAGGCGCAGCGCGAGGCGAGACGCTACGAAAAGCCGATCGCCAGCCGCGAATTTATCCTGCAGGTCATCACCGACGCGGATCATCCGGTCGATCAGGAGGGCCTGGCGGATCTGCTCGATCTGCACGAGGAGGAAGGACTCGAGGCCCTGCGCCGCCGCCTGAACGCCATGGTCCGGGACGGCCAGCTGGTGCGCAACCGGCGCGACTGCTACGCCCTGGCCGACCAGTTCAACCTGATACCGGGCCGGGTCATCACCCACCCGGACGGTTTCGGTTTCCTGGTGCCGGACGCCGGCGGCGAGGATGTGTACCTGTCCGCGCGTACCATGAACGCCGTGTTTCACAACGACCGGGTCATGGTTCGAATCACCGGCAAGGACCGCCGCGGCCGCCTCGAGGGCGATGTGGTCGAGGTTCTGCAGCGTAATACCCACCGCGTGGTCGGCCGCTTCCATCGCGAGAGCGGCGTCAGTTTCGTGGTGCCCGACAACAAGCGCATCACGCATGATATTTCGGTGCCGGAGCAGCAGGCCGGCGGAGCGGCGCCCGGGCAGATCGTCACCGTTGAAATCATCGAGCAGCCGGCGAAGCATGCCCGCCCGGTCGGCCGTGTCGTCGAGGTGCTGGGCGAGCACATGGCGCCGGGGATGGAGATCGATATCGCGATCCGCAGTTACGACATCCCCGAGGCATGGCCGCAGGCCGTTGCCGCGGAGATCCAGGTCTACGGGACCGGGGTGGCCGAGGCCGACAAGGAGGGGCGTACCGACCTGCGCGGTCTGCCGCTGGTGACTATCGACGGCGAGGACGCGCGCGACTTCGACGATGCCGTGTACTGCGAACGCGCGCCGACTGGCTGGCGCCTGATCGTCGCCATCGCCGATGTCTCGCACTATGTGCAGCCCGGCACGGCGCTCGACCGGGAGGCGGAAACCCGCGGCAATTCCGTCTATTTCCCGGAGCGGGTGATTCCCATGCTGCCGGAGGTGCTCTCCAACGGCCTGTGTTCGCTCAATCCCGAGGTCGACCGCCTGTGCATGGCCTGTGAGATGCATATCAGCGAAGAAGGCAAGATCACTCGTTCGCGCTTCATCGAGGGCGTCATGCGCTCGCAGGCGCGGCTCACCTATACCGAGGCGGCCGCCATCGTCGTGGAGAACGACAAGCCGGCGCGCAGCCGCTACAAGCCGCTGGTGCCGCACCTCGAGGAGTTGTACCGGCTCTATCAGGTTCTGCGCGCGGAACGCGAGGCGCGCGGCGCCATCGACTTCGAGTCCACCGAGACCCGCATCGTGTTCGGCGCCGGGCGCAAGATCGAGCGCATCGTGCCGCTGGTGCGCAATGATGCCCACAAGCTGATCGAGGAGTGCATGATTGCCGCCAATGTGGCGTCCGCGCGTTTCCTGGTCAGGCACAAAATGCCGACCCTGTATCGCGTGCACGGCGCGCCGGACGCGGAGAAGGTCGAGGAGGTGCGCGAGTTCCTCAAGGAGCTCGGGCTGCCGCTCTCGCGCAGCAAAAATCCGGCGGCCAAGGATTATGCCAGCCTGCTGGACAAGGTGCGGGGCCGCCCGGATGGGCACCTGATCAATACCGTGCTGCTGCGCTCGCTGCCGCGCGCCGAGTACAGCCCGCACAATATCGGCCATTTCGGACTGGCGCATGAAAAGTATCTGCACTTCACCTCGCCGATCCGGCGCTACCCGGACCTGTTGGTGCACCGGGCCATTCGTCACGTGCTGGCGGGCGGGAAAGCCGAGGAGTTCGCGTACGACACCGCCAACATGCAGGTATTCGGAGACCAGTGCTCGCTGACCGAACGGCGAGCCGATGATGCCACTCGCGATGCGGTGGACTGGCTGAAATGCGAATACATGCTCGACAAGATCGGCGAAACCTACGCGGGAATCATCAGCAGCGTGACCTCGTTCGGGATTTTCGTCGAATTGCAGGCGATCTATGTCGAGGGACTGGTGCATGTCACGGCGCTGGGCAATGACTATTACCGCTACGACCCCGCCAAGCATCGCCTGATCGGGGAACGTACCAGCCAGATCTACCGTCTCGGCGACCTGGTCACCGTCAAGGTGGTCCAGGTGAACCTCGACGAACGCAAGATCGATTTCGAGCTGGTGCAGAAACAATCGGTTCTGGACAAGCGCAGAAGCCGGGGCGGGGGGAAGTCCTCGTCCCGGCGCAGGCGGCGATGATTCCGGGAGATTTCCTCAACCGGCGGAGGCACGCCGGGAGTGTCGATCGATGACGCACGCGGACCATGCCTATGGTCTGCATACGGTCGAGGGCCTCATCGCGGCAAATCCGGAACAGGTCCGCCAGATCACGGTTGCCGCCGGCCGGCACGACCGGCGACTGGCGAGTCTGATCGCCGCGGCGGAGTCGCGCGGCATTGCGGTACACAGCCTGCCCGGCGGTGAACTCGACCGGCTGCTGCCCGGTGCCCGCCACCAGGGCGTCATCGCAACGCTCATACCGCAGCCCCATGAAAGTTTGCGCGAGCAGGACCTGGCGGCGTTTCTGGCCGGGCTCGCTGTGCCGCCCTTCCTGCTGGTCCTCGATGGCATCCAGGACCCCCACAATCTGGGTGCCTGCCTGCGCACCGCGGATGCGGCCGGCGTGCAGGCCGTGATCGTGCCCCGCGACCGCGCCGCCGGGATCACCCCGGTGGTACGCAAGGTCGCCTGCGGGGCGGCCGAGACGGTCCCGGTGTTCACGGTGACCAACCTGGCGCGCAGCTTGCGGGCGCTCAAAGAGGCCGGCGTCTGGATCTTCGGCGCCAGCGATGACGCCGACAGGACACTCTACGACACGGACCTGCGCGGTCCGCTGGCGCTGGTGCTCGGCGGCGAGGGGAAGGGCTTGCGGCGGCTGACGCGCGAACTCTGTGATTACCTGGTGGCGATCCCCATGGCCGGGAGGGTGGAAAGCCTCAACGTCTCCGTCGCGGCGGGCGTGCTGCTGTTTGAAGCGCGCCGCCAGCGCGGCGGCTGACGCTGTTGTTAAGATGAGAACCGCGATCCGCCGGCAGGCAATTGCATCCGACGCGAGCCTCGCGTAGAATTCGCCGGCTTCCAACAAACTGATTTTCAACTCCTTGCCTTTCGCACCGACGGATGGCTGCCAATCCATAAGGGGTCTTCATGAGACATTACGAAGTGGTGTTTCTGGTCCACCCTGACCAGAGCGAGCAGGTGCCTGCCATGATCGAGCGCTATCGCGCGACCATCGAGTCCGGCGGCGGCGCGATCCATCGACTGGAAGACTGGGGGCGACGCCAGCTCGCCTATCCGATCGAGAAAATGCACAAGGCACACTATGTGCTGATGAATATCGAGTGCGGCACCGCCACGCTCGAGGAACTGGCCAGCGCATTCCGCTTCAATGACGCGGTGTTGCGCCACATGTTCATCAACCGCAAGCAGGCCGACACCGAACCGTCTCCGCTGATGAAGAAACCGGAGGAGAGGCGCGAGCGCAGCGCGCGCGAGGATGATGATGCCGCGGAGACGGCGGAAGAGGATGAAGCGGAGGATATCGGCGCCGTGGACAGGGCATAAGGCCCATGCCGCGCTCCTGCAAGGCTGCTCCGCAAATCCTGACCAGCTCACGTACAAGATTCTGACAAGGTATCCACTATGGCCCGTTATTTCCGACGTCGCAAGTTCTGCAAGTTTACCGCCGAGGGCATCAAGGAAATCGATTACAAGGACATCAATCTGCTGAGGCAGTACGTTACCGAGACCGGCAAGATTGTGCCCAGCCGCATTACCGGCACCAAGGCGAAGTACCAGCGC
>JAHKKL010000258.1 GCA_020027635.1 Gammaproteobacteria bacterium | reverse complement strand
GGCTTGCGAGCGCCGCGCTGGCCGAGACCCTGTTCGCGATCCTGCTGCTGATCGCCATTGCCCGCCCGGTCATCAAGACCCGGCAATGGAAACAGACCGGCATCCTTTCCAAGGTCGCCCTGTTGCCGTGCGCCAATCTGCTGTTCTACGCCGGCGTCCTGGGCATCTTCCCGCAAGGGGTGCGGGCGGGACTGTACTCCGGGCTCTACCTCATCGTCGCCCTCGTCCTGGTCATGGCAAGACGCGTGCTGCCCTTCTTCATCGAAAAGGGGGCCGGCTATCCCGTACGCTTGACGAACCGCCGCTGGCTGGATATCGCCGGTCTGCTGGTATTTTTTATCTTCTGGATCGCCGATATCCTGCAACCCGATGGCTTCGCGGCCGCGGTCCTGGCCGGCTTGCTGTTTATCCTGCACACGCTGAGAATGGCCGGCTGGTACACACCGGGCATCTGGCGTCGCCCCCTCCTTTGGTCACTCTACGGCGGTTACGGTTTTCTGGTGATCGGGTTCGCGCTCAAGGCCGCTGTTCCGATATTCAGCGTTTCACCGCTGCTCGCGCTGCACGCCTTTGCCTACGGGGGTATCGGACTGTTCACGCTCGGGATGATGACGCGCGTGTCGATCGCCCATACGGGCAGGGACATTCTTGTGCCACGCCCCATCCTGTTCTGGATGTTCGCCGCACTGGTTATCGGGGCAATAGTCCGGGTGCTGCTGCCGCTCGCCGACCCCGCTCATTACATGCTCTGGATCGGCCTGTCACAGGCGTTGTGGATAGCCGCGTTCACGGCTTTCCTGTTCACCTGCCTGCCCATGCTCCTGAAACCACCCCGCCGCGACGGCCAGGCCGGGTAACCGCTCACGAGGGCATCAGGCTCTCTTCAGTCCCTCCGCTACCCCGGCGTCGAGCGGTCTGGGCCTGGCAATGCCGTAGCCCTGCGCGTAGTCGACGCCGATCTTCTCCAACACCTGCAGGGTCGCATCGTTCTCCACGAATTCGGCGATGGTTTCGATACCCATCACCTTGCCCAGCTGGAAGATGGCGTTCACCATCGCCGCATTCACCGGGTCGGTATCGAGGCCCCTGACGAAGCTGCCGTCGATCTTGAGATAATCCACGGGCAGGTTCCTGAGATAGCTGAAGGAACTCAAGCCGCTGCCGAAGTCATCCAGCGCGAACAGACACCCGAGCTGCTTGAGTTCGGTGATAAACCGGATCGCGCAGTCCAGGTTTGCGATCGCCGCCGTTTCGGTGATCTCGAAGCACACCGACGCCGGCGGCACGGCATGCCTCGCGAACTCGTCCTTGACGAAACCCAGGAAGGAATCATCGGTCAGGGAGTTACCGGACAGATTGATCGACATGACCCGGCTCTGCCCGCTGGCGGCATACCAGGCGAAACTGCGGGTAATCACCCAGCGATCCAGCGCCATGACGAGGTTGTAGCGTTCCGCCGCGGGCAGAAACCGGTCGGGCATCACCAGCTCGCCGGCCTCGTCCATCATCCGCACCAGCACCTCGAAATGGTGGCGCTTGCCAGTGTTCGGCTTGACCGGCACGATGTCCTGGCAATAAAGCACCAGACGCTCTTCCTTGATGGCATCCGTCAGTCTGGAGACCCATTTCATCTCGCTGTGACGCCGGGCGAGGTCCTGGTCACCGTCCTGGTAGATGTGGATGCGGTTGCGCCCGTGATCCTTGGCCGCGTAGCAGGCCAGGTCCGCCTGCTGCATAACCGCCGTGATGCTTTCAGCATCGGGATCGAGTACCGCAATCCCGATGCTGGCGCTGACCCCGAATGTCAGTCCCCAGCTGTCATTATTGATGGTTCGGATCATGGCCAGTATGTTTTCCATGATGGCCATGGCATCCTCCAGCACGCAGTTCTTCAGGAGCATGCCGAATTCGTCCCCGCCGGCCCGGGCGAGAACATCCGTTTCTCTCAGGCCATCCTGCAGGATGGCGGCCACGTCCTTGAGCAGCTTGTCACCCGCAGAATGGCTGCAAGTGTCATTGACGATCTTGAACTGATCCATGTCGAGATAGCAAAGGACATGGCGCTCGTTGCCGCTCCTGGCCGACTCCAGTGCGGATTGCAGGCGCGTTTCGAATTCGTGGCGGTTGATAAGGCCGGTAAGAGCGTCATGCGTGGCCTGATAGCTGAGCTGTCTTGCCATGCTGCGATTCTCGGTCACGTCATGGAGCACCAGCACGACGCCCAGCGCTTCGCCATCACGACTCAAGAGCGGTGATACGGAGTACTGAATGGAGACACTCCGGCCATCGTGGCGGCGCAGCACGCAGTCGCGGCCGGATCTCATTAATGTGCCGGTTTGCAGCGATTGCGACACCGGCTTCTCGATGCCTTCCCGGCTGGCGGCATCGAAATAACCGAAGATGCGGTTCAACGACAGGCCGCGCGCGATCGCGCTTTCCCAGCCGGTCAGTTTCTCGGCGACCGGATTGAGAAATTCGACCTGGCCGTTCACGTCGGTGGTGATGACGGCATCCCCGATCGAATGCAGTGTGATCTGGGCGCGTTCCTTCTCCTGCTGCAGTTCGAATTCTGCCTGCTTGCGGTCGGTGATGTCTAGCAGGTAGCCGGCGTAGTGGGTGATGTGACCGCCTTCGTCCCTGACCGGGATAGAATAGTCATACACCCAGCGGACCTGGCCGTCGGCCCTGATGATGCGGTAATCGATGCCAAGGTAGGTATAGCGGTTGTCACCGGTGTTGAACTCGGCGTGCCTGACGCGCTCGAGGTCGTTCGGATGAATCAGGGAGGCGTAGGAGGTCTGCCACTGCACCAGATCGGCCGCTTCATATCCGAACTGCGAAACCGTCTTCGAGGCATATTCGATCGGCCAGCCTTCATCGATTCGCCAGCGGAATACCGTGACCGGACCCTTGGTGAACAGCTCCCGGTCGCGGACCAGTTCCATTTCCGCCTGCTTGCGTTCCCTTACCTCCATCTCGAGTGAGGCATTCGTCATCCTCAGCTGCGAGAGCAGCTCGTTGTTCTCGCTGCGCAGGCGCAGGGTACTGATGACGCTGCTGTTGTAGTTGCGTGCAATGACCAGGAGTGCTCCGGCGAACACCATCAGCAGCAGACCCATTTCATTCGACGACTGGCCCGCCTGCGCCAGCATGGCCTGTGTCGGGATGAGGATCGCCGGCAGCATGAAGGCGATATAGACCGGCATCACCACGGCATAGGAGGAGATTGCGCCGGCGAGTATGCCGGCAAGCCCCATGATCACCAGTATCGGGTATTCGACCGACCACGAGAAGTCGATCAGCAAGCCGAGACAACCCCAGATGATCCCGGAAAACAGCGCACCCGCCAGGTACAGATAGGCCCAGCGAGGATTCTGACGGACGTCATATCCCGCACGCCGGTAGTTAATCACCAGAAAGGACCGTACCGTGGTCTGCAGCAACTGCAGGCCGAACCAAAAGAGCAGCTGGGCATGATCCGCGACACCCCACAGTCCGAGACTGATGAGTGCGGCGACGGCAAGCGCCGTACCCAGGGCCACCGGTGCCTGGGTATAAACCAGTTCAATTTGTGCTGCCGGTATATCCGCCCTTGAACAGGCTTCCGACAGTTGGGCATTTTCTTGTAACGCGGAGATATCCAGGGTGTCCGCGCGGGTATTCTCAGCCATCATTTTGGTGTCTTCTGCCCCCAGAACCCGGAGGCGATGTGCGGCATCAATCCCTGACGTTTCCCAGGGATCGTTCCAGGTAGCGCATTGCCCTTCTGAACAGTCCCGGCGATCCGGCGCAGGACTTGTTGATCTCGATCGTGGTCACGCCACCGGCACTGCTTGCGCCGGGCCGAGCGGCTTTTCTTACCAGCAGCCCGGACTGGCTGCGGTAGACCCGGTAAACATACTGTGGATTCATGTCCTCATACACCGAACTCCCATACAGGGTATCGACGGGTGAAAACCGGCCGCCGTAGCTTGCCAGCACCGCCACCAGATCAACGCCGCCTTGCGGATGCAATGTATGCGATTCATGGGGTTCCGAGTTTTCCCCGTCGATATTCCGATACCGGCCGCCGAGCCGTTCGATACGATAGAGGGAATCGAACCCGAGCAGGTTCGCCCATGAACGCCACTTAAGAAACAGCGCGTCCAGGCGCCACTGGTCACCGTACAGCGAATAATGTTCCGGGTTGCAGAAATCGCCGTAGGAGATGATCGCCTCGTACCGACTGTTTCCCGTCATGACGAACTGCAACTCGGCAATCGGTGATTCGTCGCTCAGCCGGTAAAAGGTATGCAGGTTCGCGGCCAGCATCAGCGCGAAGAGGCCGGCAAGCAGCAGCATGGCGATAAACGGGAACAGAATGACGCGCTTCATCACCTGGGGCCTGCTTCCTGAGGAGAGTACGTGACAGGTTCGATAATACACGTTTCAGGCGGCGCGTCGTAACGGGCAGGCCGTCACCGGATCCGGGGCATTGCCATGTGCGGCTGATCGCTCCATCGCTTCCCTGCGTTTCCGCGATATACCTACGATGTACATGGACGTACGAGTGCCGCGTGAGGACACGACTACATGGACGTAGGAGGTAGAGCAACGCATGGAGCAGTTGCCGAGGATGTCCGGAGCGGCCATCCCTGTAGG
>JAHKKL010000034.1 GCA_020027635.1 Gammaproteobacteria bacterium | reverse complement strand
TATCTGTTCCCGCACGATGTCGATGCCGGTAATCGTCTCGGTGACGGTATGTTCGACCTGCAGCCGCGTGTTCATTTCCATGAAATAGAACCGCTTGTCTGTGTCCATCAGGAATTCTACCGTGCCGGCATTCTCATAGCCGACGGCCCGTGCGGCGCGCACCGCGGTTTCGCCCAGCCAGGCGCGCTGCGACTCATCAATCTGCGGCGATGGGGCGATCTCGATGAGTTTCTGGTGACGCCGCTGGATGGAGCAGTCTCGTTCAAACAGGTGAACGACATTGCCATGCGAGTCGGCCAGCACCTGGACCTCGATATGCCGCGGGCGATCGATGCACTTCTCCATGAAGACATCGGCCCGGCCAAACGCCTTGCTCGCTTCGGAGAGCACCCGATCGTAGCTCCTTCTGAGATCCTGGGGTGAATTGCAGCGCCGAATGCCCCGCCCGCCGCCGCCGGTCGTCGCCTTGAGCATGACCGGGTAACCGATGTCTTCGGCAAGATTCAGGGCTTCCTCCAGACTGGACAGGTTGCCGTCGCTGCCAGGGACCACGGGTATGCCGGCCGCCTGCATGGCTTCGCGGGCGGCGATCTTGTCGCCCATTTTCCGGATCACTTCGGCCGATGGTCCGATGTAACGTAAATTGCGGGCCGTGCAGATCTCCGCCAGCAGCGGATTCTCGGAGAGAAACCCGTATCCCGGGTGGAGGGCATCGCATCCCGTGGCGACCGCGAGGTTGACGATGCGGTGGGCGTTCAGATAGCCGGCGATGGACTCCGGACCGATGTTGTAGGCCTCATTGGCTTTTTTGACGTGCAACGCGTGCCGGTCGGCATCGGCGTAGATGGCAACGGAGGTGATGTTGGCCTCGGCGCAGGCGCGTATGATGCGCACGGCGATTTCGCCGCGGTTGGCGATCAGTATCTTCTGGATCAACGTGTTGTTCCGCCGGGTTGCGTCTTCTGCGATGGCTGCTTGCCTTGAAGGTTCCTGTCATTATCCGTGCGTACCCTCACGATGCAAGACCGGGCAGGCCAGTCAGTTCCGTGAAAACGGCACGAGTGGGGTTGGATATGGAAAGTAGCTGAATATCGGTGTTTTTCTTTGACAGGATTTGGAGTGGATTATAGTATAAGCGGGCTATGATAAACCACCTGCCGGATCGCCTCGATCTCTACGCAGCGGCCGAGGCGGGGCGTGCATTGCGGGGCCCGGTAAAACTGGCCAGTCTGGTACGGGTGTTGCCGCAGCTCGAATCCCGTGAAGGCGAGCTTGAGGTCTCGCTCGAACTGGGTAGGGACGAGGACGGGACGCACTACCTCGCCGGTTCCGTGCAGGGCAGGCTGGCGCTGCGATGCCAGCGTTGTCTCGAACCCATGGATTACCCCCTGGATGTGACATTCCGGCTGGGACTCGTGCACAGCCAGGAACAGATGCAACGCCTGTCCAATCGCTATGAACCGCTGCTCATCACCGGTGAGCCGGCGAGTCTCGCGGAGGTCATCTCGGACGAGGTGTTGCTGGCATTGCCGATCGTGCCGCTGCACAGTGGCGTGAGCACGTGTCGGCCACCGGCGACGGATGATCAAACACCGGCCAGCAGCCGACGGGAAAACCCGTTTTCTGTACTGGCGCAATTGAAACAGAAACCGTAATACCCTATAAGGAGTCAGCAATATGGCCGTTCAGAAGAGCCGGAAAACGCCATCCCGGCGTGGCATGCGTCGTTCCCATGACAGCCTCAGTGGTCCCACGCTGTCGATCGAGCCCACCACAGGCGAGACCCACCGCCGTCACCACATCAGTGCCGACGGCTATTACCGTGGCCGCAAGGTTATCAATAAGGATCAGGACTGACCGGTAGTCAGACCGGATCTTCTCGTCACGCAAGTTCCCCCGCCTTGACGCGTCAGCCAGCAGTCGTCATTCGTCACGTATTGCCATGAGCAATGGGGTAACGATTGCGCTTGATGCCATGGGGGGGGACTTCGGCCCGGATGTAGTCGTTCCTGCCGCGCTCCGGGCACTTGCGGAGGATGACGACCTGCGGGTCATCCTGGTAGGGGACGAGACCATCCTGAGAACCGCGATGGAGCAGAGCAAGTCCGCGGGAAATGACCGGTTGAAGATCCACCATGCCAGCCAGAAGGTCGGGATGGATGAAACTCCCTCCAGCGCACTGCGCAACAAGAAGGATTCATCCATGCGTGTGGCAATCGACCTCGTCAAGAATGGCGTTGCCGGTGCCTGCGTAAGTGCCGGCAATACCGGCGCTCTCATGGCCACCGCCCGGTTTGTACTGAAGATGCTGCCGGGTATCGATCGCCCCGCCATTTGCACCTCACTTCCCACCATGACCTCGCATACCTGGATGCTTGATCTTGGGGCAAACGTCGACTGTAACGCCGAACACCTGCTGCAGTTCGCCCTGATGGGGTCGGTGCTGGCCGGGGCGGTGGACAACAACCGCGAACCGCGTATCGGCTTGCTGAATATCGGCGAAGAGGAAATCAAGGGTAATGAACAGGTCAAGGAAGCGGCGCGTCTGCTGTCACAGAGTCCGCTCAACTACAGCGGCTACGCCGAGGGCGATGATATCTACAAGGGCACGTTCGATGTCATCGTCTGTGACGGCTTCGTCGGCAATATTTCACTGAAATCCAGCGAGGGCGTCGCCAAGATGATCGCCCATTTCATACGCCAGGAATTCACGCGCAACCCGCTGACGAAGCTCGCGGCGTTGATCGCCATGCCGGTGCTCCGCTCGTTCCGGAAGAGGATCGATCCGCGACGTTACAATGGCGCCAGCCTGCTGGGGCTGAAGGGGATTGTCATCAAGAGTCACGGCAGCGCCGATGTACTGTCCTATGCCAATGCCATCAAGGTCGCCGTCGTCGAGGTGCGCGAGTCCGTGCCGGAGCGGATCAGTTCCCGGCTGCAAACCTTTCTGGAGAACAGGCAGGCGTCATGATCTATTCCCGTATCACAGGAACCGGCGGTTACTTGCCCGAGAAGGTGCTGACCAATCATGATCTGGAGAAGATCATGGACACCAGCGATGCCTGGATCCGGGAGCGTACCGGGATCTACAAACGCCATATCGCCGCCGGTGACGAAACCTCCTGCGATCTCGCCGAAATCGCGGCCAGCCGCGCCATGGAGGCGGCCGGCCGCACTCCCCGGCAGGTCGACCTGATCGTGTTTGCCACCACAACTCCCGACCGCGTGTTCCCGAGCACCGCCTGCCTGCTGCAGCAGCGGCTCGATATCCATGGCACGGCGGCCTTCGACGTGCAGGCGGTCTGTACCGGTTTCATCTACGCGCTGGGAATCGCGGACAAGTTCATACGCACCGGATCCTCGCGCTGCGCACTCGTGGTCGGCGCGGAGACGCTGTCCCGTATCGTCGACTGGAACGACCGCAGCACCAGCATCCTGTTCGGCGACGGCGCGGGGGCGGTCGTGCTGGAGGCGAGCGAAGAGCCCGGCATCCTCTCCACGCACCTGCATGCCGACGGCAGCTACGAACATCTGCTGACGGTGCCGGCGGGCGTCTCCTCCGGCTATGACAAGATGCAGAGCGGGCAGGCCTATATCCACATGCAGGGCAACGAGGTCTTCAAGATGGCGGTGAATACGCTGGGACGCATCGTCGATGAGACGCTGGCCGCCAACAATCTCGGCAAGACCGATGTCGACTGGCTGATTCCCCACCAGGCGAATATCCGAATCATTCAGGCCACTGCCAAGAAACTGAAAATGTCCATGGACAGGGTCGTGGTGACCGTGGATGAGCACGGCAACACCTCCGCGGCCTCCGTGCCGCTGGCGCTGGATGTGGCCGTGCGCGATGGGCGTATCCGGCGCGGCGAGATTCTGCTCATGGAAGCCTTCGGTGGCGGTTTCACCTGGGGTTCCGCCTTGCTCAAGTATTAGCATGGTGGCTGCTTTCGCTGCCCACCGCAAAGACGCCAAAGACATAAACGAAAAACATCACACATGTTTCTGTGTTGAGATCGCTTCATTTTGAATCGGCTGCACGCTCTCATGAGAACGAGTAAATCGGTAATTTTGCGAGCTTTGCGCCTTTGCGGTGAAAAATCCGGTCAACCTTTCTTCTACTGACGGTGAATACCTCTTCCGACAACGCCGAGCAGACGCTTGCTATCGTATTTCCGGGGCAGGGGTCCCAGTCCGTGGGCATGCTGTCCGGGCTGGCGCAGGCCTTTCCGCAGGTGAGCGAAACGTATCGGGAAGCCGGCGAAGTGCTGGGTTATGACTTGTGGCGCCTGGTCATGGAAGGCCCGGAGGCGGAACTTAACCGGACCGACCGGACGCAGCCAGCGATGCTCGCGGCGGGGGTCGCCGTGTGGCGCGTCTGGCGGGCGCAGGGCGGGAAGCAACCTGCCGTAATGGCGGGACACAGCCTGGGTGAATACACGGCGCTGGTCTGCGCCGATGCCCTGGCGTTTACCGATGCCATAAGCCTGGTGGCCGAGCGCGGCCGTTGCATGCAGGAGGCGGTACCGGCAGGCAGCGGGGCGATGGCGGCCATACTTGGCCTGGGTGACGCGGATGTTGTCGATGTCTGCGCCCGGGCGGCCGAGGGGCGCGTGGTCGCCGCCGTGAACTTCAATTCACCGGGCCAGGTGGTCATCGCCGGTGATGCCGCGGCCGTGCAACGTGCAATGGAACTTGCCAAGACCCGTGGAGCGAAACGCGCCGTACCGTTGCCGGTGAGCGTGCCCTCGCACTGCGAGCTGATGCGACCGGCCGCCGAACGGTTTGCCGTGCACCTTCAGCAGACGGCGATCAGACCGCCGGCAATCCCGGTCATCCAGAATGTGGACGTGACGGCTCATGATACGCCGGATACGATCCGCGAGGCGCTCAAACAGCAGTTGTACAGTCCGGTGCAATGGGTCAGGACTATCGAAGCGATGCGCGGCGATGGCATTCAAAGAATTATCGAGGCCGGCCCCGGCAAGGTCCTCGCGGGTTTGTGCAAGCGCATAAACAAGGAGCTGGAAGCTATCGCCATTTATGATCCGGACAGTTTAAACGCGGCATTGAACGCTTGACGAACAGCCGCTGCTAGGGAGGCAGGCATGGGATTAAATGACGAAATAGTGCTGGTAACCGGCGCCAGCCGCGGGATCGGCCGGGCAATCGCGCTGGAACTCGGCGCTCGGGGCGCGACCGTGGTGGGTACGGCAACGAGCGAACAGGGCGCCCGGGACATATCCGGAGAACTGTCGAGTAACGCCATTCGCGGCACGGGCATGGTATTGAATGTCACCAGCACCGATTCCATCGCGGCGTTTTTCAAGTCGATGCAGGACGATATCGGCAACCCCACGGTGCTGGTCAACAATGCAGGCATCACCAGGGACAATCTGCTCCTGCGCATGAAGGACGAGGAGTGGGACGCCGTGATACACACCAATCTCACCGCGGTCTTCCACATGAGCAAGGCCTGCCTGCGCGGCATGATGAAGGCGAGGCACGGCCGGATCATCACGATCACCTCCGTCGTCGGCGCCACCGGCAATCCCGGGCAGGCGAACTATGCCGCGACCAAGGCGGGCGTCATCGGGTTCACCAAATCACTGGCGCGCGAAGTCGGTTCTCGGGGCATAACCGTCAACGCCGTTGCCCCGGGTTTTATCGATACCGACATGACGCGGGCCCTGTCCGATCAGCAAAGGGAAAAGCTGCTCGAACAGATCCCGCTGGGCAGACTGGGTGATGCGAAGGACATCGCCTGTGCGGTCGCATTCCTCGCCTCGCGCGATGCCGCTTACATTACGGGGGAAACGCTGCACGTGAATGGCGGTATGCATATGAACTGAAGTTTTAGACTGCCGCGCCGCGCTGTGAGCACCTCCATTCAGATTGTCAGGTAGTCAGTGCAAAATGTTGTTTAATATGCACATAAAGCAGATTAAACTAAGCCGCAACCACGGCATGCGTGACGGCAGCAGCGGCTGCCGCTGACCGGTGAAGTTACTTGTATCTTGTACAAGGCATTCACTACAATACTCGCGCAGCGAATGCCGCCATTTTCAAACAGAGAGGAATAGTCCGAAATGAGCAACGTTGATGAACGCGTCAAGAAGATTGTTATTGAGCAGCTGGGCGTCAAGGAAGAAGAGGTGACCAATGCCGCTTCCTTTGTCGATGATCTTGGCGCGGATTCTCTGGACACGGTAGAACTCGTCATGGCTCTAGAAGAGGAGTTTGAATGCGAGATTCCTGACGAAGAGGCAGAGAAGATCACCACCGTCCAGCAGGCGATTGATTACGTAAACGCCCACCTTGGTGGCTGAACATTTCCCTATCGGATACCGGCCGCACCGGCCTGTACAGCGGTGCGGCCTTTTGTTTTAGGCATCGATGAATTCACACCGGTCACTGGCAGGAGTTGGGTGTTGTCCAGAAGACGTGTAGTTGTCACAGGGCTGGGTATCGTTTCGCCGGTCGGTAATTCTGTCGATGTCGCCTGGGCCAGCATACTGGCAGGGAAGAGCGGTATCGAGCCACTTGCCCGATTCGATGTCTCCGCGTTCCCGGTGCGTTTTGGTGGCGAGGTCAGGAATTTCGATATTACGCAGTACATCCCGGCCAAGGATGCGCGCAAGATGGCGCCTTTCATTCACTACGGAATCGCGGCGGCAAGTCAGGCCATCAACGATTCCGGCCTGGTCATCGATGAGAGCAATGCCGATCGCGCCGGGATGGCCATCGGTTCCGGTATCGGCGGACTTCCGGGTATAGAGGATGCTTATCAGGCCTACATGGACGGTGGCCCTCGCAAGATTTCACCGTTTTTCGTCCCCAGCAATATCATCAACATGATCGGCGGCAATCTTTCCATCCTCCACGGCATGAAAGGACCGAATATCGCAATCGTTACCGCCTGCGCCTCGGCGACCCACAATATCGGCGTGGCGGCCCGCATGATTGCCTACGGTGATGCCGATATCATGATGGCGGGCGGTGCCGAGATGACGACCTGCCCGACGGGTATCGGTGGTTTCGCGGCGGCGCGTGCGCTTTCGACCCGCAACGACGACCCGCAGGCCGCCAGCCGCCCCTGGGACAGGGAGCGGGATGGTTTCGTGCTCAGCGACGGCGCCGGCATACTGATGCTTGAGGAATATGAACAGGCCCGGCGTCGCGGCGCGAACGTCTATGCGGAAATCGCCGGTTTCGGCATGAGCGGTGACGCCTTCCACATGACCCAGCCCGCCCTCGGGGGCGAGGGCGCGGCGCGGTGCATGCGTAATGCCATCGCCGATGCGGCCATGGACAAGGCTGACATCGACTACATCAATGCCCACGGTACCTCGACGCCCGCCGGTGATCTTGCCGAAACGCTGGCCATAAAACAGGTGTTCGGCGACAAAGCCGGCAAGGTGGCGGTCAGTTCAACGAAATCGATGACCGGGCACCTGCTCGGGGCGGCGGGCGGGATCGAGGCGGTTTTTTCGGTGCTGGCGCTGCGCGACCAGGTGGCCCCGCCGACCATCAATCTGGAGTATCCCGACCCCGAGTGTGATCTCGACTACGTGCCGAATGTGGCCCGCGAGATGAAGCTCAGGATTGTCATGTCGAATTCATTCGGTTTCGGCGGCACCAACGCAACGCTGATCCTGCGCAAGACGGACTGAAACCGGTGAAAGCCCTGCGTGACATGGGCGGCAGGCGGGGCTCGTCAACCAGGTTTTCCGAACCCTGCTGCGAGGTGCACGGGATCAGTCTCCCGTTCGACCTGATCGATCTGCATGCGTACAACTCCGCGCGTTATCCGCAGCTTTTGCAAAGCACGGCGCACGGGCGTTTCGACATCCTGTTCGCCTTCCCGGAGGCGACGCTCAGACTCGACTCCTCTGGCGCGCTGAGCGGACCCCCGGAAGCAGAACCCGGAGTCGGTGATTTTCTCACGGCACTTGACCGCTGGTGGTCCTCCTCATCGGCTGTCGGCGGTGCACCGGAAGGACTGCCTTTTACCGGCGGCTGGTTCGTCTATCTGGGCTATGAACTGGCCGCTCAGATCGAACCCTGTCTGCGTCTGCCGCGTGCCGGTGATGTGCTGCCCGTCGCCGCCGCCACGCGTTTTGCGACGGCGATCGTGCGAGACCACGAGAAACGCACGACCGTTATCGTTGCCGAGCCCGGGCACGACGACCGGATTGCCGCCATCGAGAGCGACATCCTCGGCCTGCCGCAACACGATGGGCGGGAACGGGAAGTGCTTCGGCTCGCGGGCATAATCGAGGCTCCGCACGAGCACTACCTGGAAGCCGTCGAGCGCATCCACCACTACATCCGCGAAGGCGATGTATTCCAGGTTAACATCTCGCGGTCGTGGCGGATCACCGCACGGGAGGCGGTTGATGCACCGGCACTGTACCGGAGCCTGAGGCTGCACAATCCGGCGCCTTACAGTGGCATCGCCCGCTGGGGAGATGCTGCCATCATCAGCTCTTCGCCGGAGCGGCTGGTCCGTGTGCTGGGCCGGACGGTGGAGACGCGCCCGATCGCAGGAACCCGACCCAGAGGGCGCAGCAGAATGGCCGACAGCAACCGTTCCGCGGAATTGCTGTCCCACCCGAAGGAGCGGGCCGAGCATGTCATGCTGATCGACCTGGAACGCAACGACCTGGGACGTATCTGCACGCCGGGCTCGGTCGTGGTCGATGAATTCATGGTGCTCGAATCCTACGCGCATGTGCATCACATCGTGTCAAACGTGAAAGGCGAGTTGCGCGCCGATATTACCCCGGGGCAGGTGTTGAACGCCGTATTCCCGGGCGGCACGATCACCGGCTGCCCCAAGGTGCGCTGCATGGAAATCATCGCCGAACTCGAGCAGGAACCGCGCGGCGCCTATACCGGCTCCATGGGTTACATCAACCGCGATGGCAGCATGGACATGAACATCCTGATTCGCAGCATGACAGTATCGGCCAACCAGGTACAGCTAAGGGCCGGAGCAGGCATCGTCGCCGACTCGGTGCCTGAGGCGGAACTGGAGGAAACGCGCGCCAAGGCGCTCGGTTTGCTGCATGCACTTGGCATCGGTGATGCCTAAGGGTCGCGGCCGGCGCGGATGACTTCACGAGAGAGCCCATCCGTCGTGATTAATGGAGAGGCGACTGACTGCCTTTCGAGCATGGACAGGGGACTGTTGTACGGCGACGGGGTCTTCGAAACCCTTGTCGTGGAAGACGGGCGACCGCGCTTCTGGTTGCGGCACATCGCGCGGCTTCATGCAGGCTGCGCGCGTCTGGGTATTCCGCATCCGGAGGAAAACCGCCTGCTGGAGGAATCCCTGCCGGTCATCTCGGGAGTCGACCGGGGTGTGCTCAAGATCATTGTGACCCGGGGGGGCGGAGGGCGTGGCTACCAACCGGCGGCCGGAGTGAGCCCGACCCGGATCATCCAGTTACACCCCTGGCCGGACTATCCCGAGACGTGCCGCGGGTCAGGGGTTCGCGTGCGCCTGTGCCGCCAGCGCCTGGCTTGCAACCCGGCGCTGGCGGGTATCAAGCACCTCAATCGCCTGGAACAGGTGATCGCGCGGCGGGAATGGAATGACCCAGGCATCATGGAAGGGCTGCTGCTGGACGGGGATGATCGCCTGGCGGAGGGCACCATGAGCAACCTGTTTCTCATCAGGAATCGGGTCTTGATGACACCCGGGCTGGTCCGCTGCGGCGTGGCCGGTATCCTGCGTACGGTCGTGATGGAACTCGCCGCCAGGGTGCCGATGCAGGTACAGGTCAAGGCGCTTGGATTGGATGATCTCTGGGGAGCGGATGAGGTGTTTTTAACCAACAGCATCATTGGCATCTGGCCGGTCATCGCAGTCGATGGCCATCCGTTTCGCCGGGGGGCGTTGACACAACGACTGCAGGAGCTGCTGGCGGAACTGCCGTCGGATGGCGAGACGTGGCTTAACTGAAGCACGAGCGTTATCCTCTGTATCCATGAATAACTCGCAGACCAAAAAATGGAAACACCTCCTGGGTTACGCGCTGGTCAGTGCCGGGATTGGCGTGCTCGTCCTGGTTGCCGTTCTGCTTGGTCAATATCATGACTTCAGGAATGCCCCGCTCAACATATCCGAACCCGGCATGATCTATGAGATAGCCGCGGGGACATCGCTGAGCCAATTGGCGTATGACCTGCAGCGGCGGGGCATCAGCGGGCACCCCCACTATCTGATCTGGCTGGGCCGTGAGCTGGATCTTGCGCACCGCCTGCAGGCCGGCGAGTACGAGATCACCCCCGGCATGACGCCGGAGAGCCTGCTCAGAAAACTGGCTGGCGGCGAAGTGATCCAGCATACGATCACCCTGATCGAAGGCCAGACATTCAAGGAGATGCTGGTCCTGATCAAGTCGAACAATGACATCGTGCATACCCTGAATGGCGTGAGCGTGGATGAGATCATGGCGCGCCTGAAACACGAGGGAGAGAATCCCGAGGGTCGCTTCCTGCCGGATACCTACCATTTCCCGCAGGGAACGACGGATCTGGCCTTTCTTCAGCGCGCCTATAGCGCGATGGAACGCCTCCTTGCCGGCGAAGGAGACCGGGCTCCCCGAGGAGCGTCCGATCATTGCCGGTGTATTTATCCGGCGACTGCAGAAAGGCATGCGCCTGCAGACCGACCCGACGGTGATTTACGGACTGGGCGAGCGCTTTGACGGGAACCTGCGTGCCAGCGACCTGCGCACCGATATGCCTTACAATACCTATACCCGCGACGGTTTGCCGCCTACGCCCATCACCATGCCAGGGGCGGCGTCTATCCACGCCGTACTGCATCCCGACAAGGGCGATGCCCTCTACTTCGTGGCCAATGGGAACGGTGGCCATTATTTTTCCCGTACCCTCAAGGAGCATGAAAGCGCCGTGCAGAAGTTCCAACTCGGCAACACCGCCAGTCAGCCGTTGTCAATACCCGAGTAACGATGTCGGGAAAGTTCATTACCGTCGAGGGAATCGAAGGTGTCGGCAAGAGCACCAACATCGCCCATATCCGCGACCTGATTGAAGCAGCCGGTATCGATGTCGTGATGACGCGCGAGCCCGGAGGCACGCCGCTCGGCGAGGCCATACGCGGTCTGCTGCTGGATCCGCGCTATACCGGCATGAGTCCCGACTGCGAATTGCAGCTGATGTTCGCGGCACGCGCCGAACATCTCGCCAAGGTGATACTGCCCGCGCTCGCGCAGGACCGTTGGGTGCTGTGCGACCGTTTTACCGATGCGACCTATGCCTACCAGGGGGGGGGGCGCGGCATCGACGTCGAGAAAATCGCCCGTCTGGAACAGTGGGTACAGGGTGACTTCCGGCCCGATCTGACCGTGTTGCTGGACGTGCCCGTCGCCATCGGCCTGGCACGGGCCGGCAACCGCGGGGCGCTGGATCGCTTCGAGCAGGAACATATCGGATTTTTCGAGCGGGTCCGTCAGGCATATCTTGACCTTGCCGTCCGCCATGACGGGCGCTACCGCGTGATCGATGCCAGCCTGCCCCTGGCAAGGGTACAGCAGCAGCTGGATGAGGTGTTGCGACCTTTCGTGCATGCCCGTTGATGGGAGATGAGGCGGTGTTTCTGACAAGGATCGAGAGCGGGCGTGGCGCTGTACTCGCGCTATTCTGGATGGTGGATCCGTTGTGGAGTCGCCTGATCCCGTGATCTGTCTGGTTCTAGAAAAGTGCTTTAACCATCAGATATGGTAAATGAATATCCATGGCTTGAACCGTTCTGGGAACGTCTGACGGCGGCACACCGGCAGCACCGCTTCCCCCACGCCTTACTGCTGACCGGCCAGCACGGCATGGGCAAGACCGTGTTCGCGGATGAGCTGGCGCGCTTTCTCCTGTGCGAGAGCCCGACGGACGGAATGCCACCCTGCCGGCAGTGCACCAGCTGCACGCTGTTCGCGGCCGGCAGCAACCCGGACTATTTCCGCCTCACCCCGGCAGAGGACAGCCGCGTGATCAAGATCGACCAAGTCCGGCAACTTTCCGAGGACCTGTCTCTGACCAGTCACGGCAACGGATACAAGGTGGCCATCCTGACGCCGGCGGATGCTCTGAATATCAACGCCGCCAACAGCTTGCTAAAGACACTTGAAGAGCCGTCCGATAACACGGTACTGGTTCTGGTCAGCGCGCATCCGGCCCGCTTGCCGGCGACGATACGCAGCCGCTGCCAGGAAGTCCGCATCCAAGCGACTGACCGGGAGCTGACCAACCGGTGGCTTGCAACTCGGTATGCGGGTCCGTCGCCCGAGATGTATATCGCCCTGGCGAATGGTGCGCCGCTGCAGGCGCTGAAACTGGCGCAGGAGCAGGCACTGGAGGAGCGGCAGCGGCGTTTCCGTGCGTTGGTCGACATCCTCGCGGGGCAGGAAAGTCCCCTGACAGTGGCGGAGGGCTGGGCCGAGGACGAGAATCTGAAGGGACTTCGCTGGATGCGGGAGTGGCTCATGGATATGCTGAGAATCCGCCTCAGCGGACAGACGCAGGGGATCCACGGCATCGATCTGCAGGACGGCCTGTCGGTGCTTGCGCGGAAACTGGACAGCAGGGTACTGTTCGGTCTGCTTGACGGCGTCAACCGGATGCTGAAACTTGCGGACAGCACCTTGAACCGGCAAATGATGATGGAAGACATCCTGCTCGCATGGGCGGAACAGACTTCCTAGGACAGACACCGATCAACAGGATAGGGGAGTCAAGACATGAACCAGGCAAGCGCTCCGCGACAGGGAATTCTCTCACTCACCATCAAGGACAAAAGCGCCTTGTATGCGGCCTACATGCCGTTCGTCAAGGGCGGCGGCCTGTTCATCCCGACAAAGAAGGATTACCGGCTCGGTGACGAAGTCTTCATGCTGCTGACACTGATGGACGAATCGGAAAAGATTCCGGTTGCCGGCAGGATCGTCTGGATCACCCCCATCGGCGCCCAGGGCAACCGTGCGGCCGGCATCGGCGTTCAGTTCAGCGACCAGGATGACGGCGCGGCCCGCAACAAAATCGAGGGCTACCTCGCCGGAACACTCGAGTCCGATCGCCCGACGCATACCCTGTAACCGCCGCGGTTGCGGTCTTTCTGAATCCGGCTATCATTCAGCCTCTCGTCTGGGAGAGGTTCTTCATGCTGGTTGATTCCCATTGCCACCTGGACCTGCTGGACCTGCCCTCGTTTCCCAACGGGCTCGCCGGTGTTCTCGCTGCGGCGCGCGAACAGGGCGTCACGCACCTGCTCTGCGTGTCCATCAACCTGGAGAATTTCCCGCGCATGCACTCGCTGGTCGAGCGCTGTGCCGAAGTCAGCGTTTCCGTCGGGGTGCATCCCAACGAACGGGGCGGGCACGAGCCGTCGGCCGGCGAGTTGGTTGATCTCGCCGCTCATCCCGGTGTCGTGGCCATCGGGGAAACCGGTCTGGACTACTATCGCAGCGAGGGCGACCTGGAGTGGCAGCGCGAGCGGTTCAGGATCCACATCCGGGCGGCAAAACAGGCGGGAAAGCCGCTGATCGTGCACTCGCGGGATGCGGCGGAAGACACTCTTGCGATCCTACGGGAAGAGGGTGCAGGGGAGGCGGGTGGCGTCATGCATTGTTTTACCGGCGACTGGGAGATGGCCAGACGGGCCATGGATCTCAATTTCCATATCTCGTTTTCTGGCATCGTGACCTTCAAGAGCGCGCACGAACTTATGGATGTCGCGCGCCGGATGCCGCTGGAGCGCATGCTGGTGGAAACCGACTGTCCCTA
>JAHKKL010000257.1 GCA_020027635.1 Gammaproteobacteria bacterium | reverse complement strand
GGCGGATTGTTCGGGATACCGGCGGCAACCAGTTTCTGGAAGGTCGGCTTGCCGCGGGCATTGGAGTGGTTGCCACCGACCCAGATGGCAAGTTTGGAATGCTCGGCATCGTTGATCTGCATGGGCGGGCAGGGCGGGTAGCAGGCGCCGCAGCAGATGCATTTCTTCTCGTCCACTTCCAGGGAAGGTTTGCCGTTGACCAGCGCCGGACGGATGGCCGCGACCGGGCAGCGTGCCACGACCGAGGGCCGCTCGCAGACATTGGATACCAGGTCGTGGTTGATCTTCGGCGGCTTGGTGTGCTGCACGTTGATGGCGATGTCGCCCTGGCCGCCGCAGTTGATCTGGCAGCAGGAAGTGGTCATGTGTACGCGGTTCGGCATCTCCCAGCTTTTGAATTCATGGATGAGTTCATCCATCATGGATTTCACGACGCCGGAGGCGTCGGTACCCGGGATGTCGCAGTGCAGCCAGCCCTGGGTGTGGGAAATCATGGTGACCGAATTGCGCGTACCGCCGACGATAAAACCGGCTTTCTCGAGCGCCTTGATCAGGGGTTCGACCTTGGCTTCATCGGCCACCAGGAATTCGATGTTGCTGCGTATGGTGAAGTGGATATAACCCTCGCCGTACTTGTCTCCGATATTACACAGTTCGCGCAGCGTGAAGACATCCAGAATGCGCTGGGTGCCGGCGCGTACCGTCCAGATCTTGTCACCGCTGTGGGCGACATGCACCAGGACGCCCGGGCGCGGATCCTCATGATAGGCCCACTGACCGTAATTCTTACGCATCACCGGATGCATGTACTGGAATCCATCAGGACATCCCGATTCGATCGGCGATCGCATTTCTTGTGCCATGTGACTCTCCTGAAATTCAGTCGTTATTGACCGGATCCCGGCGTCTTGGACACCGGGATCCGCCATGTTGTGCGTGGGTCGTTACGCGGAAGCCGCCAGTTTCTGTTCGCGCTTTCTCTCGAACCACTTTTCGGCCTCTTCGTCCCAGCCGTCCATCCGGATATAGGAGGATTGGCGCGGATAATTGACCATGTGCGGGTCGACATCGATGCCGATGCCTTCGAGGAAATTCACCAGACCGATGCGCTCGATCATCTCGCCGGTACGCTCATGCTCCAGGCCGTTCTCGGCCCAGAAGTCGATGATCTCTTCGGCCATTCCCACGATCCGTTCGAAGTCTTCCTCGGTTTCAAGTTTCATGAACGGTACGACGACGGTACCCATGAGGTCGCCGATCTTCAGGGTGCGCTTGCCGCCGATGAGAATGGTGACGCCCTTGTCGTCTCCCGGGTGCAGCGCCCTGGGCATGACGTTCAGGCAGTGCATGCAACGCACGCAGTTGTGGTTGTCAACGACGAACTCATCCTTGTCGGTGAGTGAGATGGCCTGGGTCGGGCAACGCGCGATTACGTTGTCTAGGAGGTACTGGCGGCCCTTCTTCTTGATGTAGTACTTGATCTCGTCCTGATTGACCTTCATGTCGTCACGCCAGGTGCCGATCACGGCGAAGTCGGAGCGCTCGATGGAATTCTGGCAGTCGTTCGGACAGCCGGATACCTTGAATTTGAACTTGTAGGGCAGGGCCGGACGGTGCACATCGTCGGTGAAATTGTTCACCAGGTGGCGATGGATACTGTGTTCATGCGCGCAGGACATCTCGCAGCGGGCGGCACCCACGCAGGACATGGCGGTGCGCACGCACGGGCCGGCACCTCCCAGGTCCCAGCCGTATTCATTGATCTCGTCGAAGAAATGCTGGGTGTTCTCGGTGCTGGCGCCGATGAACATGATGTTGCCGGTCTGCCCATGGAAGGTCACGAGGCCGGAACCGTATTTTTCCCAGCTGTCGCCGAGCTGACGCAGCATAGCGGTGGTGTAGAAATTGCCCGCCGGCGGTTGTACGCGCAGGGTGTGGAATTCCTTCGACTCGGGGAAGGCTTTGCCGACCTCGGAGAAGCGCGGGATGATGCCGCCGCCATAGCCGTACACGCTCACGGTGCCGCCTTTCCAGTAACCCTTGCGGGTTTCATAGGAATGTTCCAGCTGCCCCAGCAGGCTGTTGGCCATCTCGTTGATGCGCTTGTCGGGGTGCTTGTCACGCAGCCGTTTGATGCCTGAAATGAAGCTGGGCCACGGGCCGGTTTCCAGGTCATCAAGCATTGGTGTCGGGTGGGTGTCTTTAGCCATGGAGATCTCCTAGGTTGTTTTCTGCATACACCATGTTAGATTGGAACGTGCTTCTCGCGAGTGGTTGCCTGCATATCCCTCAGGCAACTGTAAATCAGCAACTTAAGGGCCGTACTGAAAACGCCCTCCTGCTCAGTACTGGAATTCTAGATGTGGCCCATGAACGAACATATCTTACCCATGGGATGGCACGGATATACCGCCGTATCTCGAAATGGGTATTGGAAAAATTACTATTCAAATTCGTGCGGTTATCCTATGTCCCGACAGTTTTGATGTATCCATAACTTTTTCTCATGGAGACGGGCACTTGAATTGACTTTATGAATACCCCATGTTCCGCTGCAGGTACTTTGAGCCCGGCCAGTGGGAATGTGTCGCATCTGTGATGCCAGGATGCCGCATGCCCGGTATCCCGGTGTAATAAAATCTATCGCAACCGTGTTATAACCAGCTCCGCCTGCTTACAGGCCGGGAATCTCCCGATGTCTGATTCCATCACCAACGTGCGGTCTCCAGGCACTTCCAGCCCCTTCGATCTCGCCGACGAACGGGCCTATCAGTGCTGGCGCGAGTGGAAACTCTCTGACTACCCCGGCCGGGCCGAAGACCTGGTCGTCAGCGTCGTGAATCCCTTCCGGCTCAGCAAGGCAGAGAAGCAGGCCCTGCTGCGGCGCTGCCGGAAGGCGAATGCCGCCATATACCAGATCACCGATGGCGATATCGCCAACAAGGATATCGTGGCATCGTTGGGCCGCCAGTTCGGGCTGGTGCGACTGGACAGGAACCTGCGTGCGGATGAGGACAGCATCACATCGCTCAAGGTCATGCCCGAAGAGCATGCGACAAATTACATACCCTATAGCAACCGACCCCTAAACTGGCATACCGACGGCTATTACAACACGCCTGACGAGCAGGTCAGAGGCGTGGTGCTGCACTGCGTATCCGCTGCGGCAGAGGGGGGCGAGAATGTCTACCTCGACCATGAAATCGCCTATCTCCTGCTGCGGGACGAGAATCCGGATTACCTGACCGCACTGATGCAGCCGGACGCCATGACCATTCCTGCCAATATCGAGGCCGGCATCGTGATACGCCCGGCGCAAACCGGTCCGGTGTTTTCCGTTGAACCACGCACCGGATCGCTGCATATGCGCTATACCGCCCGTACCCGCAGCATTGCCTGGAAAGACGATAGCAATACCCGCATGGCGGTGGGGTTCCTGACCGAACTGCTTGCCGGCGAATCGGCCTGGCTGTTTCGTCACCGTCTGCGGCCGGGGGAGGGGATTATTTGCAATAATATACTCCACAAGCGCGAGGCGTTTGCGGATGACCCGGGGAACGGGCGCACGCGACTGCTCTACCGTGCCCGTTACTATGACCGGATACGCGGCACCGAATTGAACACGATCTGGTCAGGAGTCCTTCCATGCTCTGGTTGAGTGAACTGTTGATACAAAACTACGGCCTTGAATCCTTCGCGGCGCTGACGGAAGCCGTCAAGGCGCGCGCCCGCGACGGCGAGATGTTTTTGCGCATGGATGTCCGCCCGCCCTTCCCGGATACTCCGGAAGACTGGGAAGAACGCCTGGAAGCGGCATTTTCCACCGCGCCGCGGCGCTGAGTGAATCACCATGTTCTGGACAGAGAGCATCAACCCGGTAAA
>JAHKKL010000256.1 GCA_020027635.1 Gammaproteobacteria bacterium | reverse complement strand
GATCTTGTTCCACAGGTGCCATTGAGAGGTTCCTTTGTCCCGAAGCGTGCGCACGATCGGCAGGCGGACCGGCCGATACCCCAGCCAGTAGATCAGCACGAAGATTGACGAGTTCTTTTCATTGATGCGATTGATGTCCGCGGCAACCTGCCGATCCAGAAGGCAAAAGTCGTAACCCATTGTGGGGAAATCTGGGAACGCGAATCGCCGGATCAGATTCCAATAAATCCCGGACAACATTTGATGGGATGTGTCTTCCTCTCTCGCCTGCCGTTCCCCCATCACAAATTTGGCGCCGCCTTCCCATTGCTTGATCATCTCGACAAAGAGCTCGTGCGGCTCCTGCAAATCGGCCGAAATGATCCCGATGCAATCCCCTATCGCATGACGGAGGCCGGCCTGAATGGCGGGCGTCTGGCCAAAGTTGCGTGCCAGCTTAATGACCTTGATGGCAGACGGATATCGCTTGGCAAAGTCCGTAAGAATCTCGAACGAGCGGTCTCGCGAGCCGTCATCCACAAACACCAGTTCAAGCTGGTAGGCCGGCAATGCCTGCCCCAACGCGAGCAGTTTCGGGACCGTGTCAGGCAAGTTCGCTTCGTTCTGGAAAACAGGGACGACGATCGAGAAGGTTTTGGCCATGAACTAACCTCCGGCAGATGCCATGCGTACCGGACGTTCACCAGCCCGCCACCCCCATATATAAGAGGGCGCGTCAGGGCCGGTGTGAAACAGCACATCAAGGATCGTCACGGCGTGCTCGAAGGGAGGATGAGACTGGGAATATTCCGGGTAGCCGGAATAGTCCTTCCAGATCAACTCGATGCCTGCCTCTCGAAAACGCGCCGGATCAAGATACGCTTTGCCTGCAGGTCCGGAGATATACACGTCGGCCTTCACGGACTTGAGCAAGCTGAGCACCCGATCCTGCCCTTTCCCCGAACTGGAAAAGTCCGACGATTGCTGAAAGGTCGTCCGAATTCCCAGGTATTCGGTTGCGATCGTCTGAATGAGAAACTGGTTCAAATGCGCGAGGTTCCTCCACTCGCGGTTCAGATAGACGTCTTCCAGAAAGCCCCGGTAGGTGTCGAAGTATGGAGTCCTGCTGTAGAGCTGCGCCAGGGTTTTCCAGTGCTTCTCCTGCCAATGGGAATCGTCCAGCGATACATCGCAGATCAGGCGGTTCAGGTCCGTCCCAACCGGAATTGACAGCCACTGTGGACCATTCGGTCCCTTGACCTTGTTCCTGTTTCGCCAGTCATTTTTCGTAAATTGCACGTCGTCATAGAAGATGAAGGTGTCCACGTCATGGATCAGATCGAAGTATCCCTTCCACGGGATGTAGTTGGACTGATTGATCGCCACCCGTTTCACGGCGCCGCTATGAACTCCTGGACCATATCGGCATAGCTTCTTCCCTCGCCCGGCCAGCGGGTTTGCTGCCAATCCGGGCACTCACCGCAAAACCGATGGTGCTGGAAATCGTTCTGCAGATGAGCTTGCCGAAGCTTCTGGTAGAATTCACTCTGCCAGACTTCCTGAACGGTCGTCGTCCTGTAATCGGCAACAACGGACCCGTGCACCCAGTCCTGAGGACAAAAAGCAAGTTGCCCTTGCGGATTCATGAGGATCCGTTCCCATGGATAGAGACAAGGATACCGGCTGGCGTCACGCTGGCCCGCCCGCATCTGCGCCGCGATCATCGGCACTCCCCCCGCATTCGAGTGCAACCGCCTGATGACCACATAGTCCACTCCCTGATCTTTCCAATACGCTTCGAAGTCTCCGGCTTCCTGCGCATTGTCGGGCTGCGTCACAAAACTCACCACAATGCGAGTGGCAACCCCGGCCTGGCGTTTGAGTTCCAGTAATTTCAGGACATTTCTTTTCGTCACATCGAGGTTCCCGTTGACACGCACCTTGGCATAGGTTTCCGGAACGAACGCATCAATGCTGACATCCACAAGATGCAGCCCTGATGCCAGCAACTTCTCGATTCGTTTCTCATGGAGGATGGTGCCGTTGGTCGTCAACGTCACCATCACGCCTGAATGCTGGACCGCGTCATCGAGAAGGTCATAGATCTGAGGATGGACCAGCGGCTCGCCGTTGCTCGTATACCGGATATACTGGGTAACCCCGCGGCCGGATGTCCGCACCTCCTCCACCATTTTCCGGTTCAATTCCGGATCCAGGTGCCGTCCCGCATAGTGCTCGGATTTTTTGAACGTCGGGTGCGGGCAGTGAACACAGGCCAGATTGCAGACCTCGGTCACGTCCATGATGATCTGCGAGGGAAACTCGGCCTTGAGGCGGTCATAGAACCCGTGCCGGATCGGCAATTCTTTCTTCTGCGTGCCGGTTTTCATGGTGCTATTGCATCACCGTTTTGAATTGCGCGAGCACATCATCGGCATCGGCAAGCGTCATGCTCGCGCTGATGGGGAGCGTCATGGTGTGCCTGGAAACCTGCTCGGTCACCGGCAGCCGAACCGGCTTCCGGCGGCCTCGGTACAGCGGCATGAGATGCAGCGGCGCATAATGGATGGATGCGCCGATGTTCTTCTCCCGCAAGGCCAGGAGGACTGCGTCACGTCTCATACGCATCTGTCCCAGCGGCAGTTGCAACACGAACAGGTGTCTCGCATGGTAGGGATGCGTGATGCCCCGTTGAAGCGTGATCAACGGAGACACCTCTTTCAAACCGTCCACGTACCGCCGCGCGATGTCCAGCCGGATGCGATCCAACTCGCCTTGTCTGGCAAGCTGCACCCTGCCGATACAGGCCTGCAGATCGGTATAGTTCATCTTGTAACCAAGTTCGTTGAGTGGATTGGAGAGCAGCAGCGCTTTGGCATGGGTGAACCGCTTCCAGGCATCCAGCGGCAACGCATGCTGCCGGAGCGACTGCAGGCGCTCGGCCTGGCGCCGGCCAAAGAGCGCGACCGCCCCGCCCTCTCCGGTGGACAAATTCTTGTTTGCGTAAAAACTGAAGCACGTCAGGTTGCCGGACGATCCCACCGGCTTCCCGTTCGCAAAGCGCGCGCCGAAGGCGTGGGCGGCGTCTTCTATAATGGATACGCGTTTGGGGAGCGCGTCGCGTAACACCTGCACATCCACGGCAAGGCCCCCGAAATGCACCGCCATCACCGCTTTTGTCCGGGACGTCACTTTGGCCAGGACTTGCTTCGGCGTCGGGCACAGTGTGTCGGGATCCACGTCGCAAAAGACCGGTTTGGCTCCCAGATACAGCGCGGCGTTGGCTGTGCTGCACCACGTGAGGCTTGGACAAACCACTTCATCTCCACGTCCCACCCCGGAAACCAGCAGCGAGAGAAAGAGCGCGGACGTGCAGGAATTCACCGTCACGACGTGCGGGACGCCGAGAGAGTCGGCCAGTTCGCGCTCGAACGCGATGGTTTCCGGGCCCATGCCGACCCACCCCGAACGCAGCACGCGCGTGACCGCGGCGATTTCCTCGTCGCCGAAATTCGGCTTGCCGAACGGCAGGTAGTCTTTGCGCATCATGCGAACCGCCTCACGCTCCAACTCCATCCGCATACTCGCGGTGCCACAGCTCGAGCATCAGCAACGCGTAGACACGGGAGCCGTAGGAGCAGGCTCCAGCTTCCTGCGTGTCGATCAATGCCTGCATCCGGTCCGGCCGGAAATATCCCCGCTGCAGGCTGCGGGACGACAGGAGCGTCTCCCGGACGAATTCCCGGCAATCCTCGCGGAACCACCGGTCGATCGGCACGCCGAAGCCCTGCTTGTCCCGGTCGAGAATGCGGTCCGGCAGGATGCCGCGCATGGACGCCTTGAGCAGATATTTGCTCTGCCCGTTCCGCAGCTTGCAGTCCACCGGCAGCGTCGCCGCGAACTCCATCA
>JAHKKL010000255.1 GCA_020027635.1 Gammaproteobacteria bacterium | reverse complement strand
TTGTCGCTGCGCCGGGCGGACGAAAATTTCGACCGGGCTTCCTATGCACTGGTTCAAGAGGACCATTGTCACGGCCACCGGGAAGAACGTCCCATCTCCATTGCCGATTACCGCAAGGAGCAGGGCCTGGAGGAGTACGACGCGCAGGGTCGCAGCTGGCGGCAACTGATCCTGAAGATGAAGTCGGCCGGTCCGACCATCGGTGCACCCTCAAAGGCCAGTTTGCGGTTCTTCTTCATGGCCTGCTACGACATCGACCGCTTCCGCGAATTCGTCGTGAGCGAGGGTTTCCAGGAGACCTACGACGTGGATGCAGATACGCAGCAGTCGCTGTACACCGACGATCTCGCCCTGCTTCAGTTCGGCGACCGGATGATTCGCCAGATCATGTTCGGCGAGGAGTCCATCGCGCGGAAGCCGGATGCGCTGGAAAAACACCTCGCGCGTCGCGGGCAGCGCCAGTCGCTGGCGGCGGACGAGCCCGAGCGGCCCAGCATGGCGGCCTACGAGATGCCTCAGGATGGCGATGAGGAAAAACCGCAGAATAAAGAATGAGTTAATGAATAAATAAAAGCTTATCGTCATAATCATAAATATTTAATTTTATTTATAGTAGTGAACCGCTAGGATTTACTTCCTGAACCCATGGTGTATTCAGGACGAAGTGCATCGCACTGCGGGTATCTGCAACAGCATAATCAACCAGGAGAGCTTGACCATGGCAGTAAAAACCTACAACGCGGGTGTAAAAGAATACCGCGAAACCTACTGGATGCCGGATTACACTCCGAACGCGACGGACATTCTGGCCTGCTTCAAGATCACTCCGCAGGCGGGTGTGCCGCGCGAGGAAGCGGCCGCCGCGGTGGCCGCCGAGTCATCGACCGGCACCTGGACCACGGTGTGGACCGACCTGCTCACCGACCTCGACTACTACAAGGGCCGCGCCTACGCCATCGAGGACGTGCCCGGCGATGACACCTGCTTCTACGCCTTCATCGCCTACCCGATCGACCTGTTCGAAGAGGGCTCGGTGGTCAACGTGTTCACCTCGCTGGTCGGCAACGTGTTCGGCTTCAAGGCGATCCGGGCGCTCCGCCTCGAGGACGTGCGCTTCCCGATCGCCTATGTCATGACCTGCAACGGCCCACCCAACGGCATCCAGGTCGAGCGCGACAAGATGAACAAGTACGGCCGGCCGCTGCTCGGCTGCACCATCAAGCCCAAGCTCGGTCTGTCCGCCAAGAACTACGGCCGCGCCTGCTACGAAGGCCTGCGCGGCGGCCTGGATTTCACCAAGGACGACGAGAACGTTAACTCCCAGCCGTTCATGCGCTGGAACCACCGCTTCGACTTCGTCATGGAAGCCATCCACAAGGCCGAGGCCGAGACCGGCGAACGCAAGGGCCACTACCTGAACGTCACCGCTCCGACCCCGGAACAGATGTACAAGCGCGCCGAGTACGCCAAATCCCTGGGCGCCCCGATCATCATGCACGACTACATCACCGGCGGCTTCTGCGCCAACACCGGCCTGGCCCAGTGGTGTCGCGACAATGGCATGCTGCTGCACATCCACCGCGCCATGCACGCCGTGCTCGACCGCAATCCGCACCACGGCATCCACTTCCGCGTGCTGACCAAGATCCTGCGTCTGTCCGGCGGCGACCACCTGCATACCGGCACCGTGGTCGGGAAGCTCGAGGGCGACCGCGAGGCCACTCTGGGCTGGATCGACCTGCTGCGCGAGAAGTACATCAAGGAAGACCGCAGCCGCGGCATCTTCTTCGACCAGGACTGGGGCTCCATGCCCGGCGCCTTCGCCGTCGCCTCCGGCGGCATCCACGTCTGGCACATGCCGGCGCTGGTCACCATCTTCGGCGACGATGCCGTGCTGCAGTTCGGCGGTGGTACCCTGGGTCATCCGTGGGGCAACGCCGCGGGTGCGGCGGCCAACCGCGTCGCGGTGGAAGCCTGCGTCGAGGACCGCAACAAGAACGGCGTCGAGGGTCTGGAGAAGCGCGGTGGCGACGTGCTGCGCAAGGCCGCCAAGTCCAGCCCCGAGCTGGCCGCCGCGATGGAGACCTGGAAGGAAATCAAGTTCGAGTTCGACACCGTCGACAAGCTCGACGTCGCGCACAAGTAGCAGCCAGCGTGCTGGCGAACCGGGTTGTGGGCTTGCCCGCGGGATTCGCGGGCAAGCCCGCCCCTACAACTGAATAATCGGAGTGTTGATCATGAGTGATATGAAAGATTACAGCTCGCGCCTGTCCGATCCGGCCAGCCGCAAGTTCGAGACCTTTTCCTACCTGCCGGCGCTGACCAAGGACGAGATCCGCGATCAGGTCGCCTACATCGTCAAAAAGGGCTGGAACCCGGCCGTCGAGCACACCGAGCCGGAGAACGCCTTCGACCACTACTGGTACATGTGGAAGCTGCCGATGTTTGGCGAGACCGACGTCGACAAGATCCTGGCCGAGGCCGAGGCCTGCCACAAGGCCAACCCGAAGCACCACGTGCGCCTGGTCGGCTACGACAACTACGCCCAGACCCAAGGCACAGCGATGGTGATCTACCGCGGCCCGAGCAAGGTCTGAGGCAGGGCGCAAGACCTTAAGCCGAAGCCCCTGCCCGGTGATCCGGTCAGGGGCTTTTTTTTAGATGCAGACAGGGGACAGATTTATTTTCTCAGGTACTTCAATGGGGTCAGACTCGATTGATAGCTCAAGCGGGAATTGATCGAAATCAATGAATCAATCGAGTCTGACCCCATTGAAACTCGCGGCGGTTCGAATTTTATGAATGGTATACACCCATGACGGATATCAACATCGATCAGTACAGGATCAGGCAGGAACCCTACTACCGGGAAACGGCCAGCGAGGTGTCGCTTTACGTTGCCGCCTACGGGGCGCGCCTGCCGGTGATGCTTAAGGGACCGACCGGTTGCGGTAAATCGCGCTTCGTCGAGTTCATGGCCTGGAAGCTCGGCCGCCCGCTCATCACCGTGGCGTGCAACGAAGACATGACGGCCTCGGATCTCATCGGACGCTTCCTGCTCGACAAGGAAGGTACCAAGTGGCAGGACGGACCGCTCACCACCGCCGCCCGTATCGGCGCCATCTGCTACCTTGACGAGGTGGTCGAGGCACGCCAGGACACCACCGTGGTGATCCATCCGCTTACCGACCACCGCCGCAACCTGCCGCTCGACAAGAAGGGCGAACTGATCCAGGCGCATGCCGACTTCCAGCTGGTGATCTCGTATAACCCCGGCTACCAGAGTCTGATGAAGGACCTGAAGCAGTCGACCAAACAGCGCTTCGCCGCGCTCGACTTCGATTACCCGGAGGCGGAGACCGAAGCGGAGATCGTCGCGCGGGAATCCGGGGTCGACGCGAAGACGGCCGGAAAGCTGGTGCAGATCGCCCACCGTGCGCGTAACCTCAAGGGCCACGGCCTGGACGAGGGCATCTCCACCCGCCTGCTGGTCTACGCCGGGCAGTTGATCATCAAGGGCGTGGAACCGGTCGCCGCCTGCGGCATGACCCTGGTGCGCCCGTTGACCGACGACCCCGACATGCGCGACACCCTGGACGCGGCGGTGAATACCTTTTTTGCTTAACGGGTGCAGTGGTTGAACGGCGGTGGAGTCACGACTCCGACCCCAAACACCGAGAAATGTGTGGGTTAGAGTTTTTTGCGTAACTCACCACGCGTTGCACAGCAACACAACGCATTTTTTAGTGAGTGCCTGGCGGCACAACAGATTAATTGAAATGTATTTGTCATTGCGAGCGCAGCGCGGCAATCTCATCGTTCAGAATCAGCTGCTTGAAGATTGCTTCGTCACTTTGTTCCTCGCAATGACGACACATCAGAGCATCCC
>JAHKKL010000254.1 GCA_020027635.1 Gammaproteobacteria bacterium | reverse complement strand
ACCCATTCCCTGCAGTTGCGCAGCAGGATGGCGACCCGGTCGCCGGGCCGCAGACCCTCCCCCGCGAATGCGGCCTGCCACTGTGCGACGGCGGCGGCCATGTCGGCCCAGCTCGAGTCCTGCCATCGTCCCGTGGTCTCGTCATAGTGACGATAGGCGATCGCGTCGGGCGTGCGGCGCACCCGTTCGCGGAACAGGCCGGCGAGCGTGCCGGCGGCTTCGGCAGGTATCTTGTCGATGGTTCCTCGGATCATGCCGCTTTTCCTCATCCTGGAGTTTTGAATAACGACTCCCAGCCCGAGTCGGGAGTAAATCGTTTTCCGCGCAGCTGTTCCAGCTGCTGCAATTGCACGCGCATGACCGGTGCGCCGATTGCCTCGATATAATGCAGCGGACCGCCGCGGAACGGGGCGAACCCGGTGCCGAAGATCATGCCCGCGTCCAGCAGATCGCTATTTTCCACGACCCGCTCGCGCAGGCAAGCGACCGCCTCGTTCAGCAGGCGCAGCACCAGCCGGTCGGTGATTTCCTGCAGGTTCCAGTTCCCGCTCCGTGTTCCGGGCTTGACCGCCTTGCCCTTGTCGTAGCGATAGAAACCGCGACCGGACTTCTTGCCGAGATGGCCCGCTGCCACCAGCTGCTGCAAGCGCTCGGGAATCGCCGTATGGAAGTGTCCGGACAGGATGTGCGCGACATGCAGGCAGATATCCAGGCCGGTCGTGTCGGCGAGTTCCATCGGACCCATGGGCATGCCGAAGGAGGTCGCGGCGCGGTCGATGACGGCGGGCGGAACGCCCTCGGACTCCAGTACGACGGCCTCCAGGAGATAGGGCATGAGTATCCGGTTAACCAGGAAACCGGGCGTGCTGCTCACCGGCAGGGGCAGACGGTCGAGCAGGCGGGTGAACGCCATGGCCTTGCTCGAAACCTCCGCCGCCGTGGACTTGCCGTTGACGATTTCCACCAGCTGCATCACGGCGACCGGGTTGAAGAAATGCAGCCCGACCAGACGCTCGGGCCGCGCCAGCGCCCCGCACAGTTCCTCTAGCGGGATGCTCGAGGTGTTGGTCGCGAGGATGGCATCGGCTGGCATGAGCGGTTCGATGTGCTGGTAGAGCGCACGCTTGACCGCGGCATCCTCGAAGATCGCCTCGATCACGATGTCGGCGCGGCCAACGCCCATGCCCTTGTGGTCGGGCACCAGACGGTCCATCGCCGCCTGGATCGCGAGCGGTTCCTTCAAACGGCGTTTGAACAGCTCATGGGCGCGTTTCATGGCCGGGGCGATGCGTTCCGGCGACTGGTCCTGGAGCGAAACCCGGAAACCGCGCAGGGTGCACCAGGCGGCGATGTCGCCTCCCATCGTTCCGGCGCCGATCACATGGACGGCGCGCGGCTTCCAGACCGTGTCCCTGCCCAGCGCCTTGAGCTGTTCCTGCAGCAGAAAAACCCGGATGAGGTTGCGCGCCGTGACGCCTTTCACCAGGTGGGCGATGGAATCCGCCTCGGCCTGCAGCATCTGCGCGGGGTCGTCCGCGTACTTCTGCCAGATATCGATCAGCGCATAGGGCGCCGGGTAATGCAGTCTGGACGTCCTGGCCGCGACCCGCCGGCGCAGCACGCGGGAGAGCATCGGGCGGATCAGGGCGTGGTTCGAAAGGCGGTCCGGCCAGCCGGGTCTCGCGGCTGGCGGGGCGTCGAGCACCAGCTTGCGGGCGGCATCCCGCAGGTGGCGTTGCGGCACCACGCGGTCCACCAGGCCGATGCGCCTGGCCTGGCGGGCATCGAGGGAGCGGCCGCTCAGCATTAGGTCCATGGCCTTCAAGCCGCCGACCAGGGGTGTCAGCCGGACACTGCCGCCAAACCCGGGGTGGATGCCGAGGCGCACCTCCGGCAGACCCAGCCGGGTGCCCGGGTCTTCGAGCGCCACGCGGTAGCGGCAGGCCAGCGCCAGTTCCAGGCCGCCGCCCAGGCAGAAGCCGTGGATCAGCGCCACGGTCGGGAAACCGAGCGCGGCCAGCCGGTTGAAAACCGACTGACCAAGCCGGACCAGTTCCAGCGCCTGGGCCTCGTTGCGGATGCGGGTGAATTCATGGATGTCGGCGCCGGCGATGAAGCCGTTGGGTTTGTCCGAGAGAATGACCAGTCCGCGCGGTAAATGGCTCGCAATAGCCTCCAAATGCCGGTCCAGCTCCCGCAGGACCTCGCTGCCGAGGACATTGGTGCCTGCATCCGCATTGTCCATGTGCAGCCAGACGATCGAATCGTTATCGGTTTCGATGCGGAAATGATGTTGTTCGGTGGCGATGTTCATGCGTGCTGCCCTCCCGTCCGCTCGATGAGCATGGCGCCGCCCTGGCCGCCGCCGATGCACAGGCTGGCGATGCCGCGCCGGGCATCGTTGCGTCCTAGCACGTGCAGCAGGTGCAGCACGATGCGCGCGCCGCTGGCGCCCACGGGATGGCCGATGCTGACCGCGCCGCCATCGACATTCAGCCGTTCCTCGTCGATCGGATCAAACGGCGACTCGCCACCGAGTTCGTCGCGGCAGAAGCCGGCATCCTGCCAGGCCGCCAGACACGCGAGGACCTGGGCGGCGAAAGCCTCGTTGATCTCCCAGTAATCGATGTCGGCGCTGCCGAGACCATGACGGCGCAGCAGCGGCGCCATGGCATACACGGGACCGAGTCCCATCTGAGCGGGATCCAGACCGGCCCATTGACTGTCGATGATCCGCCCCAGCACCGGCAGTCGATGACGTGATACCGCCTCTTCCGAGGCGAGGATGAGCCAGGCGGCGCCGTCGGTGACCTGGGCGCTGTTGCCGGCGGTCACCGCTCCGTACGGTTTGTCGAAGACCGGTCCGAGGCCGGCCAGTTTTTCCAGGGTGGAATCGGCACGCACGCCGTCATCGCGGTCGTAGTAGCCGCCGTGCCGGTCATAGATGACCTCGATTTCACCGAGGAGCCCGTCCCGGCGCGCCCTTTCCTGCCGCAGATGACTGCGCAGCGCATAGCGGTCCATGGCGTCTCGGCCGATGGCAAAGCGGTAGGCAAGGATTTCCGCGGTCTGTCCCATCGATAGGCCCACCACCGGGTCGGTGAGTCCGCGCAGCAGGCCGATGACCGGCCGCAGATGGGCCGGGCGCAACCGCGACAGGACCTTGAGCCGCGCCCCGGGCGTGCGTGCGCCGTTCCATGCCGAGAGCCAGTTGACCATGGCCGCACTGAACAGGATCGGGGCATGGCTCATGGCCTCCACGCCGCCGGCCAGCACCAGTCCGTAACGGCCGCTCGCGATAGCGCAGGCCGCGGCATCGAGCGCCTGCATGCCCGAGGCGCAATTGCGCTGCACCGTCCAGGCCGGCACGCGGTCCCCGCAGCCAAGGCGCAGTGCGACCACCCGGGCGATATTGGCCTCGTTGGCAGAGGGCATGACGCAACCGAGTATGACTTCGTCGAACTCGGCGGGAGAAAACGGCTGGCGGGCGAGCAGGGGATTCGCGCACGCGACCGCGAGGTCGGCTGCCGTGAACGGACCCGGTTTGCCGCGTGCCTTCAGAAAGGGTGTGCGGCTCCCGTCGACTACATAGACTGGCCGGCCTTGCCGGCCGTTCGGCTGCTGCTCCATGCGTCATGCTCCTTGGTTAGGTAATCGGAGGGAAATTCATCGACCTGTATGACGGTTTTGCGGGCCGCGATGGCCGCGCGTATGCCCGCCGCTTCCTGTTCGGTGATCACCCCCGCTGAAAGGCCGCTGTCCAGACACTCTTCCGGGTCGCCACGGGGCAGGGTGCCGTCCTGCATGGCCCGGCGCAGCTTGCGCAACGCCGTTTCGGCCGCCGCGCTTTTCTCGAGGGCATCGTCAAGCCGGGCCAGCGGGGCGTTCGC
>JAHKKL010000033.1 GCA_020027635.1 Gammaproteobacteria bacterium | reverse complement strand
TTGTCATCACGGTCGAGCGGCTGACGCTGCAGCGCCGCCAGGCGGAACAGGCACGTGAACTTTACAGTGAATCCGAGCAGAGCAGGCAGGAGCGCCATGAGTTGTCCATGGAGCGCAGACTGCAGGGGCATGGCCCGGGCCGGCGGGAGCGACGTCCGGACAAGCGTGCGCGGCGGCAACTGCGCGAGATGAAACGCTGAGAGGCGATATGACCACACCAAAGACGCCGTTGCTGACTGTGGATGTCATTATCGAGATGGCCGATCGGCCCGCGCGGCCCATCGTCCTGATCGAACGCCGTTACCCGCCGCATGGCTGGGCCTTGCCCGGCGGTTTCGTCGATGTGGGCGAGACGCTGGAGGCGGCGGCGCGGCGCGAAGCGCGCGAGGAAACCGCACTGGAGGTGGAACTGAATCTGCTGCTCGGTTGTTATTCCGATCCCGCGCGCGATGTGCGCGGCCATACCGTCAGCGCCGTGTATATCGGGGAAGCCCGGGGAGAGCCACGGGCGGGTGACGATGCCGGGCGCCTCGAGCTGTTCGATCCCGCAAACTGTCCGCCGCTGGCCTTCGACCATGCACGGATCATCGCGGATTACCGCGTCTGGCTCGCAACTGGCCGGGTGGCGCCACTGCGCCGATAGCCCGTATTGCTCGCCGGCATCCCGGGTGCCGGTCATGATTTTCCCGGGCAAAGCCAGTAAGATGCGTACTTCGACGTCACGGCGGAACGCGACGACCACGTGATCATTAATGAGGGTATGACGAGGTAAGCATGCGGCCCGCGCAGTTGCTGACAGTACTTGAGAGAGAGTTCCTGAGTACCCAGGAAGGGCATCACACGCCCGTGATGCTGTGGGGGCCGCCGGGCGTGGGCAAGTCACAGATGGTTGCCCAGATCGGCCGTCATCACGGCATGCCGGTGATCGATATCCGCCTGTCGCAGATGGAGCCGAGCGACCTGCGTGGCATCCCGTTTCGCGTCGGTGCTCAGGTGGAATGGGCCATCCCCGCCATGCTCCCGGACGCCGAACGGCACGGGAAACAGGGCATACTGTTTCTGGATGAAATCACCTCCGTGCCGCCCAGTGTGTCGGCTGCGGCCTACCAGCTGATTCTCGATCGTCGCCTGGGTGCCTACGTGGTGCCGGACGGCTGGGCCATCTTCGCGGCGGGAAACCGTCAGGGGGATCGGGGCGTGACCTATACCATGCCCGCGCCGCTCGCCAACCGTTTTTCCCACTACGAAGTCGATATCAACCTGGACGACTGGGTGGCCTGGGCCTATGCCAACCGTATCGACGAACGCCTGATCGCCTTCCTGCGTTTCCGGCCCGAATTGCTGTTCGAGTTCGACCCGGCGCACAACCCGGTGGCCTTCCCCTCGCCGCGCTCCTGGGAGTTCAGTCACCGCGCCCTGCAGAAATTCGGCGATCTGCCGAGCCTGCTGACCGGCGCGCTGCAGGCGTGCGTGGGACCCGCGGCCGGGATCGAACTCTCCGCCTTCGTCGAGAACCTCGACAAGCTGCCGGACATCGACGCCATCGTACGCGGTGACGTGGTCAAGGTGCCGCGGGAGACCGACCTTCAGTATGCCGTCGCGGCGGCCCTGGTAGGCCGCGCCATCCGCGCAAAACAGGAAAGCAATGCGCAGGTGATATTCGGGAATATCATCGAATTCGCGGGCAGCTTCCCGCAACGCGAAATGGGGGTGATGCTGGTCTCCGACATGTACCGCGCGATCGGCCAGGAGATTTTCCGCGTCCCGCAGTTCTCCCGCTGGGCGAACATCGTGGCGGACGTCATGCTCTATGACCTGTAGCCCGCCTTTTCGATCTGATTAAATAGCCACAGAATCCACGGAACTACACGGAAAGATTTTGTCGCTACGCTCGTTTGGCCGGAATGACGATGAATAAATGTCAACCGTTTACGTAATTGTCAATAATCATTCCGTGTTCTTCCGTGGATTCCGTGGCCATTTTGCATGTGTGCCAACGCAATCCTTGACACCAGGAGTCATTCACGCAGGGTGGATTTTTCCTGCGGATGAGGCGGGCAGTGATTTAGGCAAGCCATGACCGACGATCTGGAAACCAAACTCAGCGCCGCACGCACCCGCCTGATACTGGACCGGCCTTTCCTGGGTGCGCTGGTCCTGCGCATGCCCATGAAGGCGGCAGACCCACGCTGGTGCAAGACCATCGGGACCGATGCACGCGCCTTCTATTACAACCCCGGCTACATCGCCAGTCTGACGCTGGAGCAGACCCAGTTTGCCCTGGCGCACGAGGTCCTGCACTGCGCGCTGTCGCATTTTGCCCGCCGCGAGCATCGCGTCAAGTCGCGCTGGGACAAGGCCTGCGACCTGGCCATCAACCCGATACTGATCAGGGAGGGCATGACGGCGGTGCCGGGTGCGCTCTATGACGTTGGTTTCGAGGGGATGATGGCCGAGGAAATCTACCCCTATGTCAAGGAGACGGACGAGGAACAGCCGCACGATCAGCATTTGTACAGCAACGAGAAGTCGTCACAGCGCAAACCCTCCGATCCGTTGCAGGGCGGGGGGAGTGAAGGGGAGCAACCACGGGAACAGGATGCCGGGTCGGGAGCGGAGCAGGACCGGGGCGAGGCGCCCGGCCGTGCGCCGCCGGAGCCGCTCGGCGAGATGGAGAAGGAACAGCTCTCCATTCAGTGGCGGCAACGGCTGGCCGGCGCCGCGCAGCAGGCCATGCAGGCCGGCAAGCTGGGAGGTAACCTGCGTCGCCTGGTGGATCATCTGCTGCAGCCGCAGTTACCCTGGCGCATGCTGCTGGCTCGATACATGACCGCGGTCAGCCGGGATGATTACAGTTACCTGCGGCCCTCGCGACGCGAAGGCGAAGCCATCTTTCCCACCCTGAGAAGCGCGCAGGCCGAACTCGTGGTGGCGCTGGATACCAGCGGGTCGATCAAGGAAAGCGAGATGCGTGAATTTGTCACCGAGATCGATGCCATCAAGGGCCAGGTGCGCGCGCGTATCGTTTTGCATGCCTGCGATGCACGGCTGGCCAGCGACGGGCCGTGGCGGTTCGAGCCGTGGGAGACCTTCGAGTTGCCAAATACCATCCGCGGCGGCGGCGGAACCCGTTTCACCCCGGTGTTCGACTGGGTGCGCCAGGAGGGGTGCAATCCGGATCTGCTGGTTTACTTTACCGATGCCCACGGGGAATTCCCCAAACAGGAGCCGCCCTATCCGGTCATCTGGCTGGTTAAGGGGCGCGCCGAAGTACCCTGGGGACAGCGCATCCAGTTGAACTGAAAGGATTGAGCGCGGAGACGCGGAGAACGCAGGGAAACTGAAGTGCCGAGCGCACATAAATTTCCCCCATCACCCCATATATTCTGCTTTCTGGCTATTACCCCAATGCCTGTGGATAATACGCAGCCATTCACTGGCAGCGGTTATTCTAAGGAGAAATGATTATGCGGGTTATTCTGTTGGGAGGGCCGGGTGCCGGCAAAGGCACGCAGGCCAACTACATCAAGGAAAAATATCACATTCCCCAGATTTCAACCGGTGACATGCTGCGCGCCGCGGTGAAGGCCGGTACCCCGCTGGGTGTGGAGGCGAAGAAGGTCATGGATGCCGGCGGGCTGGTCTCCGACGCGATCATCCTCGGCTTGGTCGAAGAGCGCATCAAGGAGCCGGACTGCGCCAATGGTTTTCTGTTCGACGGATTCCCCCGCACTCTGGCACAGGCCGATGCACTGAAGGACAAGGGCATTCCGCTGGACTGCGTCGTGGAAATCGACGTCGATGATGAAGAGATCATCAAACGGATGAGCGGTCGTCGCGTCCATCTGGCGTCGGGCCGTACCTATCATGTGATCTTCAATCCGCCCAAACAAGCGGGCAAGGACGACGTCACCGGTGAATCGCTGATCCAGCGCGACGACGACAAGGAAGAAACGGTACGGCAGCGTCTCAAGGTCTATCACGACCAGACCGAGCCGCTTATCCAGTACTATTCCAAGTGGGCCACTTCCGGAAAAGCCGGTGCCCCGCGTTACGTCAAGATCAACGGCATCGGGAAAGTGGATCAAATACGTGATTCCATCTTCGCCGGAATCGGTAAGTAGTTACCTTAAGGATTGTCCTCAAGAGGCCAGCATCGCTGGCCTTTTTTATTCCCAGCCCTGTGGTATCGGGCCTGGCGTCTTCTTGACCTTCGGTACAACTACCAACCGTAACGGATTTGCTGTTAAACTCATTCGGACGTCAAATATGTGACATCGATGAGTACGATCAAACTAGGTTTCATGATTCCAAATGGCTGGATAGCGACGGTTCAGACAGCGATGCCAGGCCGCCCGTTTAGTTCATTAACTTATCATGAATAATCTGTAATAAACTGAATTATAAGTATTAATAATAATGATCCCGCTTGTAACGCCTAAGTGGCATCGGGTGGTTGGCCAGCTCAATAATAAGACGGTGGGAAAAGGAGCGTCCCGCTGCAGCACAGGGACGGTCGGGAGTGCATATGGTTGCGGGAATAAATAGACCGGAGGAAATCGATCCCAGCGGCGTTCGCAAAATGCTGCGTCTGGTCAATTCACTACGCGACTCGCCGGCAGGCAGTGTCATCTACCGCCAGCTTGAGTGCATGCTCGATGATATCGCGGCCAATCATCTCAAGGTGGAAATCGCCTATGCCGGTTTCGTCAGTTCACTTCTGGATGCCTTCGCTTCGCATCTAACGCCCGGTTCGTCGCGTTATGTCCAGGTGAGGCTGTTGCAGGCGCGGCTGCAACCGCCGTTGACCGCCACCGAGTTGAGCACGCTGAGTGGATTCGTCGCCCAGTGTGCGGATGATATACGGGATGCTCGCGATGCTGGCTCCACGGCATTTTACGCGGCTATCAGCCCGTTGTTGCGCGCCTTCGGTATCGAGGAGCCGGCAACGGCGGTGACTCAGACGCCCGGTGATGCGCTTGCCGCTGCCGATGCGCCGGTGGCCGTTCCCGGAACGATAATCAGCAGGCTGAAACCGTCAACGGTAACGTTGACGGACGAGGAGGCAGACCTTTCACCCGAGGAGACGGAGGAGGAAGAGGAGGCTGACCTCTCACTTGAGGAGACGGAGGAAGAGGCCGGGGCCGGTGAACCGTACGAGGCAGGGAATGATGTCAATGCACCCATGGTGCCCGGCATAGGCGATGAGGATTATCACCACGAATTGGATGCCCGGCGTGAGGATATCCGGCAACTGCAATCCAACCTGGGGCAGCAGGTGATGGAGACGATTTCCCAGAACGAGGAATTCGGCGTGATTCTCGAGGTGGTATTGGCCGAGTTGCGCCAGGCCGAAGACGTCGCCGGTATCGAAAATGCACGCTGGACGCTGATCCGTGAGGTCGAGAAGCTCATGAAGGGGCACAATGAACTCGCCGACAAGCTCGACAGTACCCACCATTATCTGCAACTGGTCGAGTCGGACAGCCGCGAGTTGACCGATGAATTGAGCCGGGTGCGGATGCTCAGCCTGACCGATGAGCTCACCGGTCTCGCGAATCGCCGCGCTTTTATGCGGCGCCTGGAAGACGAGGTGGCGCGGGTTCAGCGTTATGGCTTTCCCCTGTCATTCGCACTCATGGACCTCGATCATTTCAAGAGCATCAACGACGAGTTCGGCCATGCCGCCGGCGATGAGGTCCTGCGTGTTTATGCCAAGAACATCCTCTCGGTATTCCGCCACCACGACATGGTGGCCCGCTACGGCGGGGAGGAATTCGCCGTCCTGTTGCCGAACACCGATGCCGATGGCGCCATCCGCGCGCTGAACAAAGTTAGGCGCCGCGCCGCGGAAACACGCTGGCAAAGCAACGGCACCATTTCGCAGGTGCCGTCGTTTTCCGCCGGCGTGTCACTGTTCAAGCCCGGCGAATCGGCCAGCGCTTTCATTGAACGCGCCGACAAGGCCCTCTACCGTGCCAAGCGCCTGGGGCGCGACCGGATCGAGCTGGATATCACCTACGAAACTGAAGAAAGCCGCCGGTCACCGCGGCGGCGCAGCACCGACCTCTGAGGAACCTGCTTCCGGCAGCACGACCAGCCTGTATAATTGTCCCCGGTCATTCATTCACCACAGGACAGCGGCAGTATGGCAACGGTCGATCTAACCCTTGGTACCCTCGAGGAGGTAATCAACGGGAATGATATCGTGCTGGTTGATTTCTGGGCGCCATGGTGCGGGCCCTGCCGCCAGTTTGCACCCGTGTATGATGCCATGTCGGAGCGGCACCCCGATGTGATATTCGCCAAGGTCAATACCGAGGAGCAGCGTGAACTCGCCCACCATTTCCAGATTCGTTCCATTCCCACGCTGATGGTTTTCCGGGAGCAGATCATTGTGTTCTCCCAGCCGGGTGCCTTGCCACCGGCGGCGCTCGCCGACATCCTTGAGAAGGTGCGAGACCTCGATATGAACCAGGTTCGCATGGATATCGCGGAAACGGGGCAGGACTGAACGATCATGGTCGGAACAACGCGATTCGGCGCGGAGCGACCGTTGCGCCATTCCCTGAAAGTCATGTTGACCGCCGTGCTGCTCGCCTGCTGCATGAGCGCGCTAGCCGCGGACCCCGATAGTCACTACAACCGGGTCCAGTTACAGGCGCAGCAGTTCGAGTCGGTCAGCAATGACACGATGCATGTCTCCATGAACACCTTCGCCGAGGCACGCGACCCCGCGAGCCTGGCTGCCCGGATCAATGAGGACATGGAGTGGGCGCTGGTGATCGCCAAACGCCAGGAGGGCGTAACGGTCGGGACCGGCGGCTACCAGACTTACCCTGTATACAGGGACAATGTACTCAAGGGGTGGCGCGGCGAGCAGAGTCTGGAACTCGAGGGTAAGGACAGTCGCACGGTGAGCCGGCTGGCGGGCGAACTGCAGGAAAAACTGCAGGTGAAGTCCATGTCGTTTTCCGTGTCGGACGAAAAACGCACCGGGGTCGAGAACCGCCTGATCGGCCGTGCGCTGGATGCCTTCAAAGCGCGCGCGACTATCGTCAGTGGCAACCTGCACGCGACCGGTTATCGCATCGTGGATATCACCATTAGCACCTCATCGCAACGACCGCCGGTACCCTATCCGGTCGGCATGATGGCCGCTCCGATGCAGGCCGAATCCCGCGTCGCCGTGGAGGCCGGCGAGAGCAGCATCAGTGTCATGGTCAGCGGTACCATCGAACTGTCGCTGCCCTGATCTCCCGCCTGTCCTCAATGCGATGACTGCACTGCTGCGCTGGCGCCGGAACTCTCCACAAGATCCGGTTCGCCGCAATGCGCACTGATTTCCCGCCGCGCGGCATCGCGCGTTTGCAGGGCATCCTGCCAGCTCTCACCCGACGGCGGGATGGGCGGACGGATAATGACCTCGATACGCGTGCGTCGTGGCAGCCAGTTGTCACTGCGCACGGCGTTGCGCGCCCCCCGGATCGCAACCGGCACCACGGCCGCGCCGCTGTGCGCGGCTGCCACGAACGCGCCCATGCGGAAGGGCTGCAAACCCGCGAAGCTGATGAAGGTGCCTTCCGGGAAGAACACCAGGGAGTGGCCGTTTTTCGCCTTTTTGGCGATGCGTCGTACCGACATGGCGCCGCGATGGGCATTGAAACGATCAACGAACTCGACACCGAAGCGCTGCAGGATCAGTCGAACGGGCAGTATCCGCGACAGTTCACCCTTGACGATGAAGCGGATCGGAATATCCAGTGCGGCGATGAGGATGAAGCCGTCCAGGTAACTGGTGTGATTGGCCACTACGATCACGGGTTTTCCGTTGTTCAGATATTCATGGCCGGTGACCGTAAACGGCGTGAAGGTACACTTGAACAGCAGCCTGGCGCTGGCGCGCGCAATGCGACGCCGCCAGCGCCGCACCGGTGTGAATATCATCAATAACCAGACGGGCAAGCCCAGGGCAAACAGTACCAGCCAGGCATAGATGCCATAGAGCCAATCAGTCAGGGCAAATTGCGATTGCCGACGGGCCGAGGATTCCCGGACGGGGTCTCCGAATCCACCCATCAGCAGCGTGCCGGCATTGGTCTGCCAGGTGCTCATCGTCTCCGCCTGGGCCGTGTTAATTGTCTGCCCACCGCCGCCCTGTGCAATGATCGCCTGCATCAGTTCATGCGGGGTGTAGGCGCAGACAGCGGCTTTTTCATCCAGGCTGATGCTGAACATCTGCTCGATACGGTTGCGCAACTCCATGCGCGCGAGACTGTCCAGACCGAGTTCACGGTCCAGCAGGGTATGCGGCGTGAAGTGAATATGTTTCCACTTCGGATGGACCTCGCCCACCATGGAGCGGATAACGCCAATCAGTGCATTGATGTCCGGCAAGCGTCCGGGCGCTGAGGCGGTGAGTGTGTCGCGCTGTTTGTTCATGATGTTGACGCAGGACATCCTGCCATTTTCCGCCGCGACATGGCCGGCCCGTATGAATGACCTCAATCTTTAACGTTTGTGCTAAGGTAAACGCATCATGGATTATATCGCCGGTTTACGCAATTCCCGCTACGGGAAGCTGCTGTTACTGTTTCTGTGTCTGGCCCCGCTCTGGGTGCCGGCGGCGGGGGAGCGCAGTGTCGTCGCGCTGGATATGCGGGGCGCTATCGGCCCGGCAACCAGCGACTACATTCACCGCGGTATCGACGCGGCCGTCGGTCGCCACGCGGTGCTGGTGATCCTGCGCATGGATACGCCCGGCGGTCTCGACAGCGCCATGCGCGATATCATCCAGGACATCCTCGTCTCACCCATTCCGGTCGTTAGCTATGTTTCTCCCGGTGGCGCCCGGGCGGCCAGTGCGGGGACCTATATCCTCTATGCCAGCCATGTGGCGGCGATGGCGCCAGGTACCAATCTGGGCGCGGCCACACCGGTGGAAATCGGTGGCATAGGACCGGACGTTCCGGGCGGCAGGGGCAAGGATGACGAGGGACCCGGTAAGGGGAAAGGTGCGGACAGTCAGGATGCCATGAAACGCAAGCAGGTCAATGATGCCGCCGCCTATATACGCAGCCTGGCCAACCTGCGCGGCCGCAACGCCGATTGGGCCGAGCTCGCCGTGCGTGAGGCCGCCAGCCTGCCGGCAAATGAGGCGCTGGAGAAGGGTGTCATCGATGTGGTGGCCACCGACATGGATGATCTGCTGCAGAAGCTGCAGGGACGCTCCGTCACACTGCTGGGTTCGACACGAGTGCTGGAGACGGCCGGTGTGCAAATTGAAACGATAGAACCGGACTGGCGCAGCCGGTTGCTCACGGTGATCACGGACCCGAATGTGGCCTATATATTGATGCTGATCGGTATCTATGGCTTGTTTTTCGAGTTCGCCAACCCGGGTTATATCCTGCCGGGGGTGGCCGGTGCCATCAGCCTGGTACTCGCGCTCTATGCCTTCCAGATTCTGCCGGTGAACTATGCCGGCCTCGCCCTGTTGTCGCTGGGCCTCATCTTCATGCTGGCGGAGGCGTTCGTTCCCAGCTTCGGGGCATTGGGTATCGGTGGCGTCATCGGGTTCGTGATCGGGTCAGTCATCCTGTTCGATCACGGTGAAGCCGGCTATGCCGTGTCACTGCCGCTGATTCTGGCGCTTGCGCTGCTCAGCGCAGGCTTCTTCCTGTTTATCGTCGGGGCCGCGATCAAGGCCCGCAGGCGGCCGGTGGTGAGCGGCCGGGAGGAGCTGCTACGCGCGCGCGGCGAGGCGCTGGACGACTTTGCCGGCAGCGGACGGGTCCGCATTCACGGCGAGGTCTGGCAGGCCGTGACGAAGCTGCCGCTCAAGCGCGGCGACAGGGTGCGCGTGCTCGCCGTTGAGGGTCTTGTGCTGAGCGTCGAACCGGAAACTGAGGAGAAATGAGATGGCAATACCAGGCATATTCGTTGGACTGATTATCTTTATCGCGCTGATGCTCTACACCTTCCGTATTCTCCGGGAATACGAGCGCGGCGTCGTCTTTATGCTGGGACGGTTCTGGAAGGTCAAGGGTCCCGGTTTGATCATCATCATTCCGGTCGTCCAGCAGATGGTGAGGGTCGATCTGCGCGTGGTCGTCATGGATGTGCCCAGCCAGGACGTCATCTCGCGCGACAACGTCTCGGTGAAGGTCAATGCCGTGCTTTATTTCCGCGTCATCGACCCCGAACGTTCCATCATCCAGGTCGAGGATTATCTGGCCGCAACCAGTCAGCTGGCACAGACCACGCTGCGTTCCGTGCTCGGTCAGCACGAACTGGACGACATGCTGGCGGAGCGTGACAAGCTCAACGCCCATATCCAGACCCTGCTGGACCAGCAGACCGACGCCTGGGGCATCAAGGTGACGAATGTCGAGATCAAGCATGTGGATATCAACGAAAGCATGGTGCGCGCCATTGCCCGTCAGGCGGAAGCCGAGCGCGAACGGCGCGCCAAGATCATCCACGCCGAGGGTGAAATGCAGGCTGCCGAGAAGCTTGTCGAGGCGGCGCGCATTCTTAATCAGCAACCCCAGTCGTTGCAGCTGCGCTATCTGCAGACGCTGACGGAAATTGCCGGTGAAAAGAGCTCGACCATTGTGTTCCCGCTGCCGCTGGACAGCATCGGCCGTATGTTTGATCGCTCCCGCGGCGAAGGCTGAACGGGGTTGGCGGACAGGCAGCAGGGGGCGGCACCGTCCGCGGTTGGCCGTGATGATGAGACGCGCCAGGCCATCGAACAATTCCTTGACGTGCAGTGGATGGAACGGGGGTTGAGCGAGAACACCCTGGCGGCCTATCGCAACGACCTCAAGGGGCTC
>JAHKKL010000032.1 GCA_020027635.1 Gammaproteobacteria bacterium | reverse complement strand
GAGCCACAGGGATGTAGGTACATCGCGGAGCGCAGGGATGCGCGGGAGCGATGAGCCACAGGGATGTAGGTACATCGCGGAGCGCAGGGATGCGCGGGAGCGATGAGCCACAGGGATGTAGGTACCGCGGAGCGCAGGGATGTGCGGGAGCGATGAGCCACAGGGATGTAGGTACATCGCGGAGCGCAGGGATGCGCGGGAGCGATGAGCCACAGCGATGTAGGTACAGTCGTTCTCGCACGTCCTGTGCTCCGCGACATTCGGACGTCCTGTCCATCATCGCGGAGCGCAGGGACGATGCACAGGGAGGTGCAAGTGCCGCGGGAGGCAGGATGCCGGGAGCGGCGGCGCGGGAGCGATGCGCCGTCGTATGTTCACGGTCTTGGCGAGGGCAGGTGCGAATTACATGGAAACACCGGCCAGCGCGGCCGGCCAGTTGTCATCAGTCTGTCACAATGAATTGGTGTAATGAACGGTATTCAACTTAAACAGCAGCACATGGTGTCGTGTGAGATATGAAACGCGGTCGGCGCTCGATGGCGTTCTGTCCAGGCGCATGGGCTTATGCCTGCTGGCGCTCGCCCAGATGATCGCGGCGCCGTGCGGTATGGCGGAACAACCCGAGGTCGTCCCGGAGCAGGCCGCGGTGGCGCCGCCACCGGTCGCGCCCGCGTCATTCGACATCTGGGAATACCGGGTCGCGGGCAACACGCGGCTCAAAACCACCGAGGTAGAGCGCACGGTCTATCCGTTCCTGGGGCCGAAACGCGGCCTGGATGACGTAGAGCAGGCACGTGCCGCGCTCGAACAGGCTTACCGATCCGCCCGCTACCCGACCGTGTTCGTTGACATCCCGGAACAGAACGTCACCGCTGGCGTGGTCTCACTGCAGGTCACCGAAGGCCGGGTCGAGCGCCTGCGCGTCACCGGCGCGCAATACCACTCGCCCCAGCAGATTCGCGAGGAGGTGCCGGCGCTCGCCCGGGGCGAGGTGCCGCATCTGCCGGAGGTCAAGCGGCAGCTCGAGGCCCTGGGCCAGGAAAGCCCCGATCGCCAGGTCACGCCCATCATGCGCGCCGGCCGCACGCCCGGCACCCTGGAAGTGGAACTGCAAGTGAAGGACGAACTCCCCTTGCACGGAACGCTGGAGGTCAACGGTCGCAACACCGAGGATACCAGCCGCCTGCGCGCGCTCGGCCTGCTGCGCTACGACAACCTCTGGCAGAGCTATCACAGCGCCTCGTTCATGTACCAGCTCTCGCCGGAAGATACCAGCGAGGTCGAGGTGTACGCCGGAACTTATGCCTTGCCGGCGGGACTGCGCAACCGGCTGGCCTTCTACGGCGTGAAGTCGAACTCCCAGAGCCAGGTGACGACCGCCGGCGCGCTCGCGGTCATCGGCAAGGGGACCATACTCGGCACGCGCCTGGTCATGCCGCTGCCGGAAACCGCGGACTACTACCATTCCGGCACCATCGGGTTCGATTACAAGGATTTCAACGAGGGCACCGAACTGGTCGGGGCGGATACCACCGAGACGCCGATCACCTATCTGAATTTCATGACCCGCTACGACGGCATCGTGCGAAGTGAGCGGCAGCTCACGAACTTCGGTGCGGGCATCAATTTTTCCATTCGCGGCCTGGTGAGCAAACAGTCCGAGTTCGACGACAAGCGCGCCTACTCCCAGGCGGACTACGCCTTTTTCACTGCCGACGTGAAAAACGAACGCAAACTGCCGCACAGCTTCAGCCTGGTTACCCGCCTCGAAGGGCAGGTGGCGGATTCGCCGCTGATCAGCAACGAACAGTTCAGCGCCGGCGGCGTCGAGAGCGTGCGCGGCTACTACGAATCGCAGGTACTCGGCGACAACGCGCTGTTTACCTCTCTCGAGCTGCAGACGAGCAACCTGATCAACAACATCGACTGGCTGGAAACCTCCACCGGCCACGTGTTCCTGGACGGCGCCTGGCTGCATCTCCTCAAGGCCCTGCCCGGCGAGCAGCAGAACAGCCAGTTGTACGGCGCCGGATTCGGTTTCAATCTGCGCGCCGCGCGCAAGCTGGTGAGCGACGTGGATCTGGCCTGGGCGCTGAAGGATGCCGGCACCATCAACAAGGGCGATGCCCGGGCGGATTTCCGGCTCGCCTATGAGTTTTAGCCCGCTCGGAAACGATCGGCAAGTGATCAAACATGAAATCGCAAACCATGAACAAACCAACTACCGGCCATGGCACCTCCGCACTATCACTGAGGCCGGCCGGCCTGGCAGCCGCCATTCGGGCGGTGATCGGCGCGGCACTGGTCGGCGGGGCCGGCCTGCCACCGGCGTTGGCCGAACTGCCGGTGCCCGCCGAGGCGTGGGCGAGCATGGGCCATGCCACCCGCAGCATCACCGGCAACACCCTGAACATCGACCAGACAACCAACCGGGCGATACTCAACTGGAAGAGTTTCAACATCGGTGCCGACAACACGGTCAACTTCCATCAGCCTTCGTCTTCGTCCATCGCGTTGAACCGGATCCACCAGTCCGACCCGAGCCGCATCCTCGGCACCCTCAATGCCAACGGTCAGGTTTACCTCATCAACCAGAACGGCTTTGTGTTCGGCGAGGGGGCGCGGGTCAACACCCATTCGCTGGTTGCCTCCACCCTCGATGTCTCCGATGATGTGTTCGAGCGGGGCGTCACCAAGGTCATCGACCAGGACGGCAGCGCGGCCTTCCAGGGAAGCGGCGAGGTGTACCTTAAGGATGCAGAGGGCAACTTCGTTCTCGATGAAAACGGGCAAAAAACCAAAATCCGCATCCGCATCGAACCCGGCGCCGAGCTGGACAGCGCCGCGGGCGGCCGCATCCTGATCCTGGCGCCCTCCGTGGTCAACGAAGGCACCATCACCACGCCCGAGGGACAAACCATCCTCGCCGCGGCCACCGACAAGGTCTACCTGCAGGAGGCTGGCGGCGAAGACGGCATCCGCGGCCTGCTGGTGGAAGTCAACACCGGCGGTGATGTCACCAACCTCGGCAAGATCACGGCGCCGCGCGGCAACGTCACCCTGATGGGCTTCGCGGTGAACCAGGGCGGCCGGGTGTCGGCGACCACCGCGGTGCGCAGCAACGGTTCGATTCGCCTGCTCGCGCGCGAGGGTGCGCTTGTCAGCCAGACCAACGATGGCTACACACTTGCCGCCACCCGCACCACGCGCGCGGGCGACAGCGGTGACGGCCTGGGCGCCTCCGCCCGGGTGACGCTGGGGGAGGACAGCGTCACTGAAGTGCTGCCGGAACTGGACAGCACGGAAACCGCCATCGATGAGCAGGCGCAGGAACCCTCCCGGGTCGAGGCCATGGCGCACACCATCGAACTCAAGCGCGGCGCCGGCATCGCCGCCCCGGCGGGCGAGGTCACCCTCACCGCGACGCGCACGCCGCAGAATCCCGCGCAACCGGGCGCGGCCCCCAACGACAGCAGCGTGCTGCTCTCGGCCGGCAGCCGCATCGACGTGTCCGGGACGGACTCCACGGTGCTGCCCATGGAGCGCAACCTGGTCGAGGTGGACCTGCGCTCCTATGAATTGCGCGATGCGCCCCTGCAGAAGGGGGGTCCGCTGGACGGTGCCCGGGTGGTGGTGGACATTCGCAAGGGCACCCCGGTCGCCGACATCTCCGGCAAGCTGGCTGCCATCGAACGCACCGTCGGGGAGCGCACCAGCCAGGGCGGCGCCGTCACCCTGGCCTCCGAGGGCGATGTCATCGTCAACGAAGACGCACTCATCGATTTCTCCGGCGGGGCCGTCAGCTATCGGGACGGCATCATCAATACCACCCAGGTGGTCTGGAACGGCCGGGTCATCGATATCGGCGACCTGGAACCGGATCGCGTGCCCGACAGCCTGCTGGGCACGATATCGCGCACCCTGAAAAAATGGGGTATCACTCAGGTGTTCGATATCCCGGGACCCCTCAGTACGGGCCGCCACGAGGCCGGTTACACGGAAGGCAAGGACGCGGGCAGCGCGAGCTTCCTGACTCACCGGCTCCTGCTGGACGGTGACTTGCGCGGTGACACGCTGGAGGACATCCGCCAGCGCCTGCCGGGGGATCGCCCCGCCGGCGGCACCCTGAAAATCGACCTGGCGCGCTCGCCGGGCAGCACGCAGCGGGTGGTGCTGGGGGACGGCAAGGTCCTGCAAACCCTGGGACTCGATGACGGCTTTCCCGAGGACCCCGAACAGCCGGGAACTGTTGCCCCGCTGATGCTGGACAAGGACTATCTGAACCGCAGCGGTATCCGCAACCTGCGGATCGCCACCAACGGCCGCATCGAAATCCAGTCCGGGAACCGTTTCCAGGTTCCGGCCGGTGGCGAGCTGCGGCTCACCGGCGGTGAGATCGAGGTCGCCGGCACGATCAGGGCGCCCGGTGCGGACGTTGTCCTCGGCACGAACTATTTATCGGGAGCCGCCTTCGACGGCGGGATACACCTCGGCGCGGGTGGCGGCATCGATACCACCGGTCTGTGGGTCAATGATTCTTCGCTGCTGTCTGCGGCACCGCGGGCCACACCGCTCGAGATCGACGGCGGTGACGTCACGCTGAAGGCGCAGGGTGACGTCATGCTGGATGCCGGCAGCGCGATCCGCACCGGCGGCGGCGCGTGGCTTACCCAGGCGCTTGATATCGAGAACGGCACCGGCGGCGACCTCTCGCTGACGGCCGCCGGCGTGAACGGTTCCAACATGCAACTGAACGGTGTGCTGTCCGGGGTTTCCTCCGGCACGGCCGGCCGCCTCGGCATCACCAGCAACGAAATCGTTATTGGCCCGTCCGCCCCGCGGGCAGCGGACACCACGGGGCTCGCGCCCCTGATGTTTTCCACCGGGCTGTTCGCGACCAGCGGCTTCAGCCAGTATGACCTTACCTCCAACGCCAAGGGCATCACGGTGACGGCTGGCGCCCGCGTCGAGCCGGTTACCGTGACCCGTGTGTTCGACGACACGGCGCTCGCCCGGCGTACGGGTGAGGACATCGAAAGCTTCAGCCATGTCGAGCGGCTGCCGGAGAATCAACGCACGCCGGCGGGGATCAACCTGACGCTGGCCAGATCCGTGCCCGTGGATAATCCGGCGGCGGTCCGCGTCGAGTCCGGTGCCGTGATCCGGACCGATCCGCGCGGCACGGTCGCACTGACATCCGATACCAGTATTTTTCTCGATGGCCAGATCCGGACACCGGGCGGCGACATCGACCTGCATGTCACGCCGCCGATCGCCAATGACAAGGGCTTCAGCGCCAGCCAGGGCATCTGGCTGAGCGCCGGCAGCCGCCTGGATGCCGCCGGTGTCTTCGTACCTGAACGGAATCCTTATGGCCTGCGTCGCGGCGAGGTGCTGCCGGGCGGCTCGATCCGGCTGCGCGCGGACCGGGGCACTATCATCGCGGACAGCGCCTCCGCGCTCGATGTCTCCGGCACCGCGGCCGTGCTCGACCTGCCGGTCGTTCCGGATACCGGCCCGGGAACGGCGCTTGCACCCCGGACGGTCGGTTCCCACGCCGGCTCGGTGCAGCTCGTCTCCGCCGAAGGCATCCTGTTCGATGCCGAGCTCTCGGCACACGCGGGCGCGGCAGAGGGGACCCACGGCGGTGAACTTACCGTGGAGCTCAACCCTTTCCTGCGCAATGAACCGGATATCATCGGCCAGGGCCAGACGCCGTTTCCGCAAGGACCGCGTATCATCGACGTCGCCGCCGGTGGCGTCGAACGAATACCCGAGGGTCTGGCGCAGGGCGCAGCTCTTCCCACGGAACTGAACGGATTTGCCTATCTGGACGCGGCGAAGCTTCCGGGCAGCGGCATCGACGCCCTGTCGCTGCTCTCGACCGACGCCGTCCGTTTCACGGGAGACGTCACGCTGGACCCCGCCCGGCGCCTGGTGATCGATGCGCCGGTGCTCGACTGGCAACCGGTACAGACCGGCGCGCAGGGCAGGGTGCGCCTCGCCGCGAACACTGTCGCGCTCGGTTCCAGCCGGAACGCGGCCATCGTGTCACCCGCCGTGGCCGGCGATGCGAGTCTGGAGGTGGATGCCGGTTTTCTGGAACTGGTGGGCAGCATGAGCCTTCGGCATTTCGGCGAGACGACGCTCGCCAGCCGCGGTGATCTGCGCCTGCGCGGCGTGCGCATCGGCAAGGCCCGGGATTACACCGGTGCGCTGGCCGCCGCCGGCAAGCTGAACCTGCTGGCGGCCCAAGTGTATCCGTCGACGCTCACCGATTTCGACATCACGCTGACCGGCGACGCCGATGCCTTGCTCGGCATCCGGTCTTCCGGGGGCGCACCCGCTCCGATATTGAGTGCCGGCGGCCAGGTGCATTTCCAGGCGCCCACTATCGAGCAAGCTGGCGTGATCCAGGCCCCCCTGGGGACGATCACGCTGGATGCCGCGGGGAGGCTGACGCTGACGGAGGGGAGCATCACCTCCACCTCGGCGAAGGACCAGATCATCCCCTTCGGGCGCACCGAGGGCGGTCTCGACTGGATCTATCCCGTCGGCAACCAGTTGCTGGTGTTCGATTCCGATCCGGAAACCCGGAGTTTTACCCCGCCCCCGCACCAGCGCATCCAGCTCGGCGGCGATGATGTCGCCCTGGCGGAAGGTGCCGTGATCGATATCTCCGCCGGTGGCGACCTCCAGGCTTACGAGTTCATACCGGGCAACGGCGGTTCGCAGGATTTCCTCGCCACCGACCAGGCCTTCGCCATCCTGCCCGGCCTCGGCTCCGCGTATGCGCCCTACGATCCGCTGGAATTCCCGGTCTCGGGTCTCGCGGTCGGCGACAGCATCTATCTCTCCGGCATCGCGGGCCTGCCGGCGGGTGAGTATGCGCTGCTGCCGGCTCATTACGCGCTGCTCGAGGGCGCCTGGCTGGTGACCCCGCAGGTCGGCACCCGGGACCTGCTCCCCGGGCAGGACCTCAGCCGGCTCGACGGTGCGCCGATCGTGGCCGGCTACCGCCTGGAAGCCGGTACCGGGGTGCGCGATTCCCGCTGGTCCGGTTTCGCGGTGCAGCCCGGCAGCGTCGCCAGGCGTTACTCTGAATACCAGGAAAGCCTTGCCAGTGACTTTTTCGTCAGGCGGGCGCAGGCCGCCGGCTTGCCGACCCCGCTGCTCCCGGGGGATGCCGGCCAGTTGTCCATCTCGGCCGGCCAGTCGTTGCGGCTCGAGGCGCAATTGGCCGCGGCGGCTGAGCCTCTCGGGCGCGGCGGGCGGGTCGATATCGATGCACAGGCGCTCTCCGTGGTGAATACCCCCGGTACGCCGGCGGCGGATGCCGGGCCGGTGGTGGAACTCGATGCCGCCGATCTCGACGCGCTCGAGGTCGAGAGTCTGCTGCTCGGCGGCACGCGCAGTGAAACCGCCGCCGGCGACGGCACGCACATCGAGGTGAAGGCAGGCAGGGTGGCGATCGGGGAGAACGTGCGGCTCTCGGCGCCCGAGCTGCTGCTGGCGGCGCGTGATGCCATCACGGTGGCGCAGGGCGCCGAACTCGCCGCGACCGGTGCCGCCGGCGTGCAGGTGAAGGCGCTGCGGGTCGAGGGTGACGGCGCGCTGCTGCGCCTGTCGGCCGGCGAACAGTCCTCGGTCGTGCGCCGCGCGGCCACCGGCCAGACCGGTGAGCTCTCGGTCGCGGCCGGCGCGACCCTGCGCGCCGATGGCAGCATTCTGGCCGATGCGACACGCGCTACCGTCCTGCTCGGCCGCTTCGCGATGGAGGGGGGGTCGCTCAATCTCGGCGCCCAGCGCATCAGCCTCGGAGCGGCGCCCGCAGACACACCCGGGCTGGTGTTCAGCCCGTCCGACCTGGCCGGTCTCGACGTCGACGAACTGGTGCTCACCAGCCGTGGCCGGGTCGATTTTTTCGGCGCTGTCGATCTCGACCTCAACCGGCTGGTGATCGATGCGGCCGGCCTGGGCGGGTTCGGCGACGGCAATGCTCACGCGGGGATCCACGCCGACGCGCTACATGTTGCCAACACCGCCGGCGCCGTGGCCGATCCGGCAACCGGCACGGGCGCCCTGCAGGTCGATGCCCGCCGCATCGAGCTCGGCGCGGGTGAGTTCGCCATAGCCGGTTTCGCCAGTGTCGCCTTGCAGGCAAGCGAGGAAATTGCCGGCGAAGGTCTAAGCACTCTGCGAGTTGCCGGTGATCTCGACCTGGCGGCGACCCGCATCACCGGGCGCGGCGGCGCCGACATCACCATCGATGCCGGCGGGTATGCGCTCACCACACGTATGCTGCCGGAGCCGGCCAAACTTGCCGACGTGGCGGATCTGGGCGCGCGCCTTAGCCTGCGCGGCGGGCGCATCGAGCACGGCGGACGCATCGAGCTGCCGGCCGGTAAGGTGTCCCTGGAAGCCACGGGCTCCGGGGCCACGGACGATGTCCGGCTGCTCCCGGGAAGCCTGATCGATGCCTCGGGACGCGCTACGGATTTCGGTGCGGGAACCGGCCTGGCTCGGGCCGGGCAGGTCGAGCTGCGCGCCGCCGCCGGCAGCGTGGTGCTGCAACCGCAGGCGCGGATCTCACTGGACGGCGCGCCCAGGGGCGGTGCGTCCGGCCGTCTGGCGATTGAGGCCGCGCAGGGCCGGATTCTGCTGGACGGCACGCTGTCAGCTCGGGCACAGGGCAACTTTGCCGGGGGCAGTATTGATCTCGACGCCGCCACCCTGGGTGATGCGTCCGCACTGATCGGACAACTCGGCGCTGCCGGGTTCGGCGAAGAAGTCGACATGCGCCAGCGCCGCGGCGACCTGATGCTGGCGGCCGCCGACACCCTCATTGCGCGAAACATCGTGCTCACCACGGACCAGGGCGCCATTGACGTGGCGGGCACCTTGAACGCTTCCGGCCCGGACGGCGGCCGCATACTCCTGCAGGCGAGCGCGGATGTGTCCCTGAGGGCGCCGGCGGCGCTGAGGGCCAGCGCCACCGGGACGGATGGTGCGGGTGGCGAGGTCCGGCTCGCCAGCAGTAATGGCGAAATCCGCTTCACCCCGGGAGCCGCTGTCGATGTCCGCGGCGGTCCGCAAGGTCAACAGGGCACGGTCGCGTTGCGTACCCGGCGTCTGGACCGCGATGGTGACGGCCAGGATGACGACGTCGCCGTCGGTTCGATCGCCGGGGTCATTCCCGGAGCGCGCGCCGTCAACGTGGAAGCCGCGCGGGTCTACGATGTGGCCGGATTCGCCTCTGCCGGCCAGATTACCGCTGCCGCCATTGCGGCAATCAAGGCGGATACCGATGCCTTCATGCCGTTTGCCGGTGCGATCGAAGCGCGACTCGGCGGGGGTGCGCGTGTCCTGCCCGGCGTCGAAGTGCGCAGCGATGCCGGTATGACCCTCGCTGCTCCGTGGGATCTGGTCGACTGGCACTATGATGGCCGGCCGGGCGTGTTGACGCTGCGTGCACGGGATGATCTCAACATCGATCACTCCCTCAGCGACGCGTTTGCGCCCGATACCCGTTTCGACATCCGCGATTACCTGCAAAGCGGCGAGTCCTGGTCCTACCGGCTGGTGGCCGGCGCCGACCCGCTGGCGAGCGGGAGGGACGGCGATGTCAACCTGGCGAGCGGCGTGCACGTGCGCACCGGCACCGGGGATATCGAGATTGCCGCCGGCGGCGATATCCGGCTGGCGGACGACACCGCGGCGATCTACACGGCCGGCCGGCCGGATGATGGGAACCGTTACGGTTCGCTGGTCGATGATCTCGTGCATGATTGGTTCTACGCCGAATATCCGATCGATGGCGGCGATATACGCCTGCGCGCCGGTGGCGATATCCAGGGCGCGGTGACCGATCAGTTCTTCACCGAGTGGCTGGTGCGGACCGGCAACTGGACACGCGATAACACCACTACCGATGAACTTAATCTCCCCACGGCCTGGGGTATCGCGCTCGATCAACCGGCCTACCTGTCGCTGAACACCGCATTTCGGCAGAACGTGGGCGCGCTGGGCGGCGGCAACGTGAGCATCCGCGCCGGCGGCGACATCAACGACCTGTCGGTGATGATCCCCACCACCGGCAAACAGGTAGGCGCGGTGAATCCGGCCGACCCGATCGATTTTCTCGACAACCGCGTCGAGGTCGCCGGTGGCGGCGATCTCGACGTGCGGGCGGGAGATAATATCCGCGGCGGTGTCTACTACGTCGAGCAGGGTACAGGGTCGATCAGTGTCGGCGGGGGAATACTGGCCGGACATAATCATGCCCTGTACCCGGTACTCGCGCTGGGTGACAGCCGCATGACGGTGACGGCCGCCAGCGGCATCGGACTGGACGGGGTCATCAACCCGTTTGTGGTGCCGGTGAAGATTGACCCCTTCGACTTGAGCAATAACTTCTTCTTTACCTATTCGGCGGGTAGCAACGGCTCGTTACCGAGTGGCGTGGAATTGACCGCCCTGTCCGGTGATATCGTGCTGTCGAACAACAGCGGCGTACTCAAGGACTCGACCAACCTGTTCTTCAACTCGATTGCGGGTAGTGGGCTCAGTATCTATCCAGGTGACCTCAGCGTCGTTGCGCATGGCGGCAATATCGATCTGGAACGTTCCTTTTCGCTATTTCCTTCGTACCAGGGTGGCCTGAGCCTGTTGGCCAGCAATGACATCGTAAGCGGTTCGACGGGTGTCTCGGTCAATGTGAATATTTCCGATACGGACCCGGCCTTGCTGCCGCAGCCCCTGCTGCCGGCGACAACCTTCAACGATATCCTGGCCCGTTTCGGTCCGTTCGGGTCAGCCGACCAGATCCATGCATCGATGCCCCTGCACCTCGATGATGCATCACCGACGGTAGT
>JAHKKL010000253.1 GCA_020027635.1 Gammaproteobacteria bacterium | reverse complement strand
CGCCCATAGCCACCTGAATCTGAATGTCCTGCTTCAATACGTTCCGGTCATCCAGGCTGAATTGCTGTACTTCCGGGATGGGTCGTTTCCGGCCATTTAGCACTTTCTAATGAGCAGGGTACAATTATGCATTGGGGGCACATTTGGGGGCATACGCATTAGCAACACAAGATATATTTATTGAATTACATGTAGTTATATGATCAGTTCGAGCCCGTCCCGGGCCATTCAATCCGGTCAGGGATTGCCATCGCGGTAGTACCAGCTACTTGCTCAGCCGAAGCAGTCCCTTGTCTGCTTCCATACCCAGTTCAGCCACCAGGTAGTCGCGAAAGGCATCGCGCAGTTCCGGGTGTCTCAGTGCATACTCAACCGTCGCCTGCAGATAGCCCAGTTTGCTGCCACAATCATAGCGCTTGCCCTCAAACCGATACGCCAGCACCTGCTCTTCCTTCAGCAATTCCTCTATGGCATCAGTGAGCTGTATCTCCCCACCGGCACCGCGCGGGATCGTCTGCAGATGCGCGAATATCCTTGGGTTGAGGATATAACGTCCCACGACAGCCAGGTTTGACCGTGCGTCTTCCGGCGCCGGCTTTTCCACAATATTCCTTATGAAGCTGGTGCGTCCGCTGGATGAGACAGGGTCCACAATCCCGTACCTGTCAGTTTCATTCCTTGGCACCTCTTCCACACCGAGTATGCTGCACCCATGCTCCCTGTATACGGCAACCATCTGGCTGAGACAGCACTCATCGGCGCACTCGATCAGGTCATCCGCCAGTATCACTGCGAAGGGATCATCGCCCACCACCGGTCTGGCGCACAGGACCGCGTGACCCAGACCAAGCGCCTCGGGCTGGCGAACATAGACACAGGTAACATGTTCCGGTACGACGTTCTGAACGATGGAGAGCAACTTGCTTTTTCCACGCTGCGCCAGTTCCGTTTCCAGCTCATAGTTCTTGTCGAAATGATCTTCGATGGCGCGCTTGCTGCTGCTTGTCACGAATATCAATTCATTGATACCCGCCTTGACCGCCTCTTCCGCCGCATACTGAATCAGCGGTTTATCTACGATGGGCAGCATCTCCTTGGGGTTGGCCTTGGTAGCGGGCAGGAAACGTGTACCCAGACCCGCGACCGGGAAAACTGCTTTCGTAACTTTCCTCTCCATAACTTTCTGCCCTTGGGTTGTATTATGACTTTGCCTGGCAACGGTCATAGACGTCCTCGAACCGGACGATATCATCCTCGCCAAGATAACTGCCGGACTGGATTTCGATAATTTCCAGCGGGATATTACCCGGGTTTTCCAGCCGGTGCTTCTCACCGATGGGAATGTAGGTCGACTCGTTCTCGTGCAGGTTGAATACGCTCTCGCCGCAAGTCACCCGTGCGGTCCCCTTGACCACCACCCAGTGCTCAGCGCGATGATGATGCATCTGCAGAGACAACGCCGCACCGGGTTTGACGGTCAGGCGTTTTACCTGGAAACGCGAACCGGAATCGATACCTTCATAGGAACCCCATGGTCGGTAGACACGCCGGTGCACCTTGCATTCCTCACGCTTGTGCGCCTTCAAGACGTTGACGATGTTCTTGACATCCTGCGCCCGGTCCATGCTGGCCACCAGCACGGCATCGGCCGTCTCCACCACGATGATGTCGTCTATCCCCACCGTAGCCAGGCAGCGATGCTGGGCATAGAGCAGCGCATCGTGCGTGTCTTCGGTGATAACATCGCCCTGAATGACATTGCCGTCGGCATTCCGGGGGCACACGTTCCATAACGCCGACCAGGCCCCCACATCCGACCAGCCCGCGCTGAATGGCACCACCACGGCGTTGGCGGTTTTCTCCATTACCGCGTAATCGATCGAGTCACTCGGACAGCCCAAAAAGGCAGGCCGGTAGACGCGGTAGAAATCACTGTCCTCGGTGCCCCGTTCCATGGCCGTGCGGCAAACTTCGAGTATGTCCGGGCGGAAGCGGCCGATCTCCTCCAGCCAGCGTTTGGTACGCATCAGGAAAATCCCGCTGTTCCAGTAATAATCGCCTTCGCTCACGTAGCGGGTAGCGGTTTCCAGATCCGGTTTCTCCACGAAACGTGCCACACTAAAGGCTTGGCCAACTTCGAGTTCAGCATCGCGCTTGATATAGCCATAACCGGTTTCCGGTGCATCGGGCACCACGCCGAAGGTCACCAGGCTGCCAGCACCGGCTGGTCCGCACCCCTCGCGGACCGCTTCAAGAAACGCTGCACGCTCCGTAATGACATGATCCGCTGGCATTACCACCATCAGGGAATCAGGCTCGCTGCGTGAGAGGTACAAAGCCGCCAGGGTCAACGCGGGAGCGGTATTCCTTCCCTCGGGTTCGAGGATGATGATTTCCGGCGTTCTGCCCAGGGCGGCCACCTGCTCCGCCACCAGAAAGCGATGCTCTTCGTTGCAGACGTACACCGCGTCACCGACTTCCGGCAATCCATCCAGACGTGTGGCCGTATCCTGCAGCAGGCTGCGCTCCGATGTCAGCGGCAACAATGGCTTCGGATAGTGTTCACGCGACAACGGCCACAGGCGCGAGCCTGAACCACCAGAGAGAATTACCGGAATAAGTTTCATAGGGTCTGTCCGTGATGAATTCTGATAGAGAACTGGCCAGGCACAGCTGCCACAATCATCGGCCATATGCGTTAATTATTGAATATCATCCAGTTAGACGATCGACCATGGTGCCCATGGTAGACAATACCCGCTGTCATGTCATCACTCATCTGCAGCGGGTCTGCCGCATGATGCAGTCAATGAGTCTATCCCCATGTTTCCAGTTGTTATTGTCGTTCCCGGTCACTCAGGCATGGCGCTGCTAGTGTGAGTGCCTGGTCTGCCGTATCCCGGGCATTTACCGGGTTACGCCGGCAGGCGGGAGCCCTTGGCTCATCGCTCCCGCGCATCCCTGCGCTTCGCGATGTACCTGCATCCCTTATGGCTCATCGCTCCCGCGCATCCCTGCGCTTCGCGATGTACCTGCATCCCTGCAGGCAAAGAAAAGCGCCCTCGACGAGGGCGCCTTATCGTTTGTCCTGATGCCAGTCGTGATCGGACTTCGGCGTTTCAGTGCGAAGGCGTTACGACGGTCAGCTTGCTGCGATTCCTATCAATGGTTTTCATCCCTATTCCCTGCACGTTGGCCAGATCATCGATGCTCGAGAACGGACCATTGGCTTCCCGGTACTTAACGATTGCGATGGCCTTCTGCGTGCCGACACCATCGATGCTGCTGGCGAGCGTTTCGGCATCAGCCGTATTGATATCAACCGGATCCGCCAGTACCACGGCAGGAACCGTCAGCAGCATTGCAAAGAATAACAACATGGATCTGATAGTGGACATACTCTGGACTCCTTTCCGTTAAGATCATTCCTGGATGTAATTACAGATGCCGTGTATCCGTCTGGTTGCATTATCGGGATACACCACACGGAAAGAGAATACTGCGCGGCCAGGTCAATTCAATGCAGCGAGTTCCCGATTTATTGTAAGCAATATGCCCGGAGGATCGTCCGCCTGGGTGATCGGTCGCCCGATGACAAGATATGTCGATCCGTTCCTTATGGCATCAGCCGGAGTCATGACACGGCGCTGATCGTCCAGCAGGCTGCCGGAGGGCCGTATGCCGGGCGTCACGAGACGGAAGCCCTTGCCGAGTCTCGATCTGAGTTCCCGTGTCTCTCTCGAAGAACACACGACACCATCAAGTCCGCAGTCATGCGCCAGGGTCGCCAGACGGATCACATGATCTCCCGGCACTCCGCCCAGACCGATTGATCTCAGATCCGTTTCGTCCATGCTGGTAAGAATGGTGACGGCGATCAGAAGCGGTGGGCGAGTGATTTCGGAGAGCGCCTCACGTGCCGCGG
>JAHKKL010000252.1 GCA_020027635.1 Gammaproteobacteria bacterium | reverse complement strand
CGCGCGAGAAGATCGTCGTACTGGGCGGCGGGCCGAACCGGATCGGCCAGGGCATCGAGTTCGACTATTGCTGCGTGCACGCCGCACAGGCCTGCCGCGAGGACGGGTTCGAGACCATCATGGTGAACTGCAATCCGGAGACCGTATCGACCGATTACGACACCTCCGACCGCCTGTACTTCGAACCCCTGACCCTGGAAGACGTGCTGGAAATCATCCGCATCGAGCGTCCCAAGGGCGTCATCGTGCAGTATGGCGGACAGACCCCGCTGAAACTCGCGCGCGGACTGGAAGCGAACGGCGTGCCGGTGATCGGCACCTCGGCGGACGCCATCGATCATGCGGAGGACCGGGAACGTTTCCAGAAACTGATCGAGCGGCTGGGGCTCCGGCAGCCGCCCAACCGGACCGCCACGGATCCCGCGCAGGCCCTGGTACTCGCGGAACAGGTCGGCTACCCGCTGGTGGTGCGTCCGTCCTATGTGCTCGGCGGGCGCGCCATGGAGATCGTCTATGGCAGTGAGGACCTGTCGCGCTACATGCGCGAGGCCGTGCGCGTCTCGAACGATTCCCCCGTGCTGCTCGACCGCTTCCTCGACGATGCCGTGGAGGTCGATGTGGATGCCGTCTGCGACGGCGAGGACGTCCTCATCGGCGGCATCATGGAGCACATCGAGCAGGCCGGCGTCCACTCCGGCGACTCCGCCTGCTCGCTGCCGCCCTACACCCTGAGTGCGGAAATCCAGCGACAGCTTGCCGAACAGGTGACCCTGCTGGCGAAGGAACTGAAGGTCAGGGGCCTGATGAACACCCAGTTCGCGGTAAAGGGCGATGACATCTACATCATCGAGGTCAATCCGCGCGCCTCGCGCACGGTGCCGTTCGTGTCGAAGGCGACCTCGCTGCCGCTCGCCAAGATCGCGGCGCGTGTCATGACGGGCAGATCCCTCCGCGAGCAGGGCATCACCCGGCCCCGGACCCCGGCCTTTTACTCGGTGAAGGAGTCGGTTTTCCCCTTTATCAAGTTCCAGGGCGTCGATACCCTGCTGGGTCCGGAAATGAAATCCACCGGCGAGGTGATGGGGATAGGCAGCACCTTCGGCGAGGCCTTCGCCAAGGCGCAACTCGGCGCGGGCAACGCGGTGCCGGTGAGCGGCACCGCCTTCCTCAGCGTGCGCGATGCCGACAAGCCGGGTTTGGTGATGCTGGCGCGCGATCTCTCCGAGCGCGGCTACCGGATCGTCGCCACCCGCGGTACCGCGGCGGCCCTGCAGGCGGCTGGCATAGACTGCCACATCGTCAACAAGGTCGTTGAAGGGCGGCCGCATATCGTCGACATGATCAAGAACGGCCAGATCGACCTGATCGTCAATACCACCGAAGGCAAGCAGGCCGCCGCCGATTCCTTCGCCATTCGCAGGGCCGCCGTGCAGCACAAGGTGTCCTACAGCACGACGCTGGCCGGCGCGCGCGCCACCTGCATGGCGCTGGAATATCTGGATACCGCGACGGTAAACTGCCTGCAGACGCTGCATCGGGAACAGATCGCATGACCAAGGTCCCGATAACCGCCAGGGGCGCGGAAAAATTGCGTGAGGAGCTGGCCAGGCTGAAAACGATCGATCGGCCCCGCATCATTCAGGCCATCGCGGAGGCACGCGCGCATGGCGATCTGAAGGAAAATGCCGAATACCATGCCGCCCGCGAGCAGCAGAGTTTTACCGAGGGACGCATCAAGGACATCGAGGGCAAGCTGAGCCATGCCCATATCGTCGACGTCAGCACCCTGGATGCCGGCGGCAAGGTGGTTTTCGGCAGTACCGTGGAACTCTCGGATGAAGACACGGGCGAGTCCGTGACCTACCAGATCGTCGGCGAGGACGAGGCCGATATCAAGTCCGGGAAGATTTCGATCAATTCCCCGATCGCGCGCGCGCTCATCGCCAAGAGGGAGGGGGATGTCGTTACGGTCAGGGTCCCGGGCGGCGAGCGCAGCCTGGAGATCGTCGAGGTCCGCTATATCTAAGAATACTCGGGTGTATTGATCGATGGCCCATCCCTACCTGCCGGCGGTGGAACGCACGCTGCTGACCTTTTGGGTCGGTGGTCTGTGGGCGGTGGGGTTCGTGGTGGCGCCGCTGCTGTTTGCCGAGCTCGATGACCGGGCGCTGGCGGGAACCCTGGCCGGTGCCATCTTCAGGGTAATGAGCTATGCGGGACTTGCCTGCGGCGGTTGCCTGCTGGCGATCCACTGGCTGTTGCGCGGTGAGCGGCGATTCCTCGCCTGGCAGACCTCCGTGATCGCGGCGATGCTGGTTCTCACCGTGTTCGGAGAATTCGTCCTGGCGCCGCGGATCGCGGAACTGCGCGCGGCGGGACTGACGGAAAGCGCCCGTTTTGCCCAGGCGCACGGCCTGGCGAGCGGGGTGTTTCTGGTCAACTGCGTGCTCGGCCTGGTCCTCGTGTCGACCGGTCGCCGGGACGGCGGTTAGCCTGTTTCCTGTAAATCAGCGCGATATGGCCGATCGACTGTACCAGTTCGGCATGACAGGCCTCACAGATCGACGCGATCAGCTGACTTTTTGCCTCACGGTCCGCGCCGCCGATGCGTACCTTCATCAGCTCGTGGTGTTCCAGCGAGAGGTCGATTTCCCTGACCACTGCCTCGCTCAGCCCCGCATTGCCGATGATGACGACCGGTTTGAGGGCATGACCGCGCTGGCGCAGATCGCGTTTCTGTTTTTCGGCGAGTGGCATAATCGTTTTCAGGGGACCGGCTGCGCGCCATTATAGGCGACACCCCGACCGGCAGGTAACAGGATTTTCAGGAGCATGGGCAGAAGCAAGAGCAGCCACCAGTGGCTCAAATCCCATTTTGACGACGAGTTTGTCAAACGCGCGCAACGCGAGGGTTACCGCTCGCGCGCCGTGTACAAGCTCGAGGAAATCCAGCGCAAAGATCGCATTCTTAGGCCCGGCATGACGCTCGTCGACCTGGGCGCATCGCCCGGTGGGTGGTCGCAGTATGCCGCGCAGATGCTCAAGGGCAACGGCCGTATCATCGCCCTGGACATCCTGCCGATGGAACCGCTGGCCGGGGTGGAGTTCCTGCAGGGCGATTTCCGGGAAGAGGCGGTCTATGCACGGTTGCTCGACATGCTGGCCGGTAGCGGGGTCGACCTTGTAATGTCCGATATGGCCCCCAATATCACAGGCATGCAGGCGGTGGACCAGCCGGGCAGCATGTACCTGGCGGAACTGGCGGTGGATTTTGCCGGCCGGGTCCTGCGCAAGGGCGGAGTGTTGCTGTTCAAGGCCTTTCAGGGCGAGGGGTTCGATGAACTGGTGAGGGCGCTGCGCGCGCACTACCAGGAGATCAGGATCCGCAAGCCCAGGGCTTCACGCCCCAAAAGCCGCGAGGTGTATGTGTTGGCAAAGCACTGCAATCCGGCTAATGTGTCATAATGTAACAGGTGCGTATTAACCCGTCCAAAGAGTGTGGAAATCACGGCAGCGCTCGCACTGCCACATTGAGGTAGCCGGTTTGAATGATCTCGTAAAAAATCTGGTTCTCTGGATAGTCATCGCCATCGTATTGATGTCGGTCTTCAATAACTTCGGTCCCACCAAGTCCAGTACGCAGAACGTCAACTATTCCGAATTCATCACCGAGGTTCAGCAGGGCAATGTGCAGCGCGTGGAAATCGAGGACCACACCGTTGAAGGCACACGCTCCGACGGCAGCCGCTTCGTCACCCAGACGCCGCCCGAAGATCCAAAGATGGTGGATGATCTGCTGAGCAACAACGTCGAGGTCAAGGTCAAGTCGCCGAATCAGCAGTCCCTGCTGATGCAGATATTCATCTCCTGGTTCCCGATGCTGCTGCTGATCGGCGTGTGGATCTTTTTCATGCGCCAGATGCAGGGC
>JAHKKL010000031.1 GCA_020027635.1 Gammaproteobacteria bacterium | reverse complement strand
CGTGGTCGGGGTGCATTTCCTGGCGGACCATGCCGACACCCTGATCGGCGAGGCCGTGATGATGGTCTCGGGCGGCATGACGCTGGAACAGGTTGCGGCGGCCATACATCCGCACCCGACCCAGACGGAACTTTTTGGCGATATGGCGCGCCGCCTGCTGTCGCGCCTGCGTCGCAGCAAGAAAAAAACCGGGGTTAACTAGCTATGTCCTCCATCAATAAAGTCGTGCTGGCCTATTCCGGCGGACTCGACACCTCCGTCATCCTCAAGTGGCTGGAAGAGACCTACGACTGTGAGGTGGTGACCTTCACCGCCGACATCGGGCAGGGCGAGGAAATCGAGCCGGCGCGCGCCAAGGCCAAAGCAATGGGCGTCAAGGAAGTCTATGTCGAGGATCTCAAGGAGGAATTCGCGCGTGACTACGTCTTTCCGATGTTCCGCGCCAATACCCTCTACGAGGGGGAATACCTGCTCGGTACCTCGATCGCGCGTCCACTGATCGCGAAGCGTCTGGTCGAAATCGCTGAGGAAACCGGCGCCGATGCCGTTGCCCATGGCGCGACCGGCAAGGGCAACGACCAGGTGCGCTTCGAACTGGGCGCCTATGCGCTCAAGCCGGATATCAAGATCATCGCGCCGTGGCGCGAGTGGCATCTCACCTCCCGGGAAACGCTGCTCGCCTACGCCGAAAAGTATGGCATCCCGGTTGAACACAAGAAGGGCAGGAAGTCGCCGTATTCCATGGACGCCAACCTGCTGCACATCTCCTACGAAGGCGACATCCTGGAAGACCCCTGGGCGGAGCCCGAGGAGGATATGTGGTTGTGGACGGTATCACCGGAGAAGGCACCGGATGTTCCGACCTATGTCGAGATCAGCTTCGAACGGGGCGATGCCGTCGCGGTCGACGGCATCGCCATGAGCCCGGCGCAGGTGATGGAAACACTCAACCGCATCGGAGGCGCCAATGGAATCGGCCGCACCGACATCGTCGAGAACCGCTATGTAGGGATGAAGTCGCGCGGCTGCTATGAAACGCCCGCTGGTACCATACTGCTCAAGGCGCATCGCGCCATAGAATCGCTTACCTTGGACCGGGAAGCCGCGCACCTGAAGGATGAACTGATGCCGCGCTACGCCAGCCTGGTTTACAACGGTTACTGGTGGAGCCCGGAACGCAAGTTGCTGCAGGAATTGATCGACGCCTCGCAGGAACGCATCAACGGCAAAGTGCGGCTGAAGCTCTACAAGGGTGGTGTCGCCCTCGTGGGCCGTCAGTCCGAAACCGACAGCCTGTTTGACGCACGCATCGCGACCTTCGAGGAAGACGCCGGCGCCTACAACCAGAAGGATGCCGAAGGTTTTATCAGACTCAATGCACTGCGCATGCGCATTGCATCACGGCGCGCCCGGTGAGCACCGCCATTCTGTCAGGACTGGCGGGCAATCGAGATCAATACGTCGCGGCAATCATGAAACGGTTGGCATGACTGCCGCTGCGAGTTCAAGAGACAACGGAATAACGAAACAAGGGGAACCGGCTAGCTGTAACACAGGCAATTCTGGCCAGGAATCAAAAAAAACCAACCGGGTTTGACCGGTTGGTTTTTTTGATTCAGCCCGGGATTTCCGCTGGTGGCTGGGGCTGATTTGACTTTCCAGTGACTTTACTCGGGCATCTTGGGTGGGGCCTTGCTGCCCTCGGCTGAAGGACTCACCACGATGGTGCTTGGATAGCCACCACCATAACCATAGGGACCGTATCCACCCCAGCCACCATAAGGGCCGCCCCAACCACCACCATAAGGGCCACCCCAACCACCACCATAAGGGCCACCCCAGCCATAGGGACCACCACCATAGCCGCCGTAATAATCCCGGTCATAACCCCGGTCATAGTAACGATCGCGGTCACTGTCGAACCAACGGGACGGGTTCATCATATTGCCGAAATTGAACGCTTGTGCGACATTGGCCGCTGCCAAGCCTGCCAAGCCAAGGGCCGCTACCGAAATAATTATTTTCCGCTTCACCGTATCGTTACCTCCACTCAAATAATAAAAAAACTGAATTCTTTGCTGATTCCCCCCGGAATCGGGGCTTGCTGATCTGGCTGACGGTAAGGCCACGCGACGGGGAAAATGCACCTTACTGCCTCCACGGATTGAATTTACTTCAACCAATTTTAAGCATAAATCACGATTTATTGAATAATATATACAACCATGCCGGGTGATTTACAACCATGATGCATGATAATCTTCATACATAAGATATGGTTATATGTATATAGATACAATAACACTGGGAACCGGTCGACCCATCACCAGACAGGCGCCTGAAAAAGGGTGGAGACAAGACATCAGATGCTGTTGCTTTCACCCGATGTGTTTAGTAGAACGTATCGGATGGAAGGTATCTCCAGGTACCGAGGTGGTTTCTGGCAGCTAAACAATTGACCTGAAGGGGGTGTGCATGAAAAAGCTACTTGTTTTTTTATTGATTGGTCTGCCGCTGGTTTGCCTGGCTGCCGATTATCAATCCACGCTGCTGGTACAGACCGGCAAGTTGCGCGAGAGCGACCTGATTGTACGTACCGTAACGGATCTCGAAGACAGCAAGATCTGCCTTGCCTTTTACGTTCGGACCACGGGGACCAGCCCCGTAATGAGCTGTTATGCGACGACATCTGGTTTCCGCTCTAATATAAGTCAGGTTGGACATTTCAAGGAAGGACAACTGGTTGTTCGAAAAATTAAGGATTCTGTTAATAACGTCTCCTGCCTGGTGGCCTATGTCAGTACGCCGGGTACTTCGCCGGTCATTAACTGTTATGAAAGCAGGTCAGGTGCCAAGGATGAAATCGAGAGCAGTGGGCACTTGCGGGAGGGTGATCTGGATATCTACAGGATCGTGGATCAGGACAGTAACAAGAGCTGTCTCATTGCCTATGTCAGTACCGGTGGGACCGCGCCATCATTGACCTGCTATACCAATCAGAGCGGGGTCAAGGGAGGTATGGTGCAAGACAGCTATCTGAGAGAAGGCGATCTCATCGTCCGGAAGATCGTCGATCAGGGTAACGCACAAAACTGCCTTATCACCTATGTCAGCACGGAGGGTACTTCGCCCTACATATTCTGTTCCGAAAACAAGTACGTCGCTGAGAACAAGAAAACCCAGCCGGAAACGACACCGGAATGGAAGCCTTATTCACCGGCAGGAGCAGTCAAAACCAAATAACTAGACGTGCCGCACAGGTACCCAGGATGTTCTGAAGATGACGAACTCCAAATACCAGCCATATGCGGCCGTATCGACCTCTGGATGCACGCTGCAGGGGCTGCGGCTAGCCAGGCCAAAGCCCCGGGTCTTGGGCATGGCCTTGCCCCGCAGGGTTTCGGCAATATGACCGGGGCTGGACGTGACACTGTATGGTTAAATCAGGGATTCGCGAAGTGACACCATGAGACTTCTGCATACCATGCTGCGCGTCGGCGATCTGCAACGTTCCATTGATTTTTATACCCACGTCCTGGGTATGAAACTCCTGCGCCGGCAGGACTATCCTGAAGGCCGATTCACGCTCGCCTTCGTCGGCTACGGCGATGAATCCGAACACACCGTAATCGAACTTACCTACAACTGGGATACCGGCCGCTACGATCTCGGCTCCGGTTTTGGCCACCTCGCCATCGAGGTCGATGACGTCCATGAGGCCGTCGAGGAACTACGCGGTCGCGGCGGCAAGGTCATACGCGAAGCGGGTCCCATGAATGCTGGTACCACTATCATCGCCTTCATTGAGGATCCGGACGGCTATCCGGTCGAGTTGATTGGCATGAGGCACCGAGACGTAGGGTAAAGTCTCCATTGTCCGGGCGTTACAACGTTAGCGCACCTGTATCACGGTGCCAGCCGGCTACTGCTGCGACGCACCAGTAGCATGAGGCCAAACAGGATGAAACCGCTGAAGGCGATCAGCGTCCAGCCGGGGATGCTGAGGCCGAGAAATTGCCACTCAATCTTCGCGCATTCCCCGGAACCGTGCAGCACGAGTTGCAAGGCCTTGCTGAGGGGAAAGACCTCCAGAATGTAGTCCAGGGTGGGACCGCATTCTGGTACTTGGTCGGGAGGCAGGCTTTGCAGCCAGACATGTCGTCCTGCAACCGCAGCGCCACTGCCGGCGATGAGCATGATCAGCCCCCCATACACCCGGTTACCCCAGCCGCTCGGGCCATGGATGGCCGCTATCAGCAGCACCACGCCCAGCGAGATAACGACGACGCGCTGGAGTATGCAAAGAGGACAGGGTTCAAGTCCCAGAAAGCGCTGAAAGTAAAAGATCGCGGTGCCCATCATCACAACGCACATCATGAAGCCTAGTGCATAGAGTGTTCTAAGTTTCAGCATATGGCCCCTCAGTTATTAGCGGTCCGCCCGCCTGAACCTCTGCCCCGGACGCCAGGGTGTGCCGCCAATGATAGTCCACACGGGCAGTGACGCCTATTGCTCGCGGAACGTTAACCGAAGGTAGCCGCAGAAGGACACAGTCATTCGTGCGATAGCGCCGGCTGCCGCAGTTGATAGCGGCATAAAGGGAAGAACAAAATCCCTGTATTCCGGCATATTAACGTATTCTAACTATCTGATTAGAAAAATATTATTGACCCGGTATGCTTGCAATTTTATCCTCTCTGATAATCCGGAATCGTCAGCAGGATACTCATCATCACCCGGATGTTGCGGGATGCTAGCGGCAACGGTTCAGGATGACTGGCATCTTGGCGGGTTGCTGACAGACAGAATATTTACAGGGGATCGGACATGGTTACATTTGAAGAACTGTACACCCAAAATCACAAGATTATGGAGCTCTCCAAAGTATTGCAGAATGTCATTCAGGACCGGGCGCTGTGTGACAACGAGGTTACCTGCGACCTGTTTTTCCAGTACGTGGATCAGGTGAAAGGCCATCTGGATATCGAGGACAGGCATTTGTATGCCGCACTGCTCAATCACAAGGAACGGTCGGTCAACAATACCGCCAAGCAGTTTCTGTCGGGGTCGGCGGAGATCAAACGAATCTTTGAAACCTATCTGCATAAATGGTGCAAGAAGCGGGCGATGATCATCAGGGATCATCAAGCCTTCGTCAAAGAGACTGAAGACATGTTCCGCCTAGTGCTGAATCGCATACAGGACGAAACCGAGCAACTCTATCCGTTGATACGAAAAATCAGTGGTAATGCTCAGGTCGCGGCTTAACGGTACAGCCGCTCCGGTCAGCGGCTAGCCGGGCACCAACCTAACGGCCGGGTTGCCTGACAGGGGTGCACCTCTGAGGCCTGGCAGGAAGGTCAGAAATGCACCCCTACTATGTATTGATGCGGGCTGCCTGATACGTCTCCCGTTTACTGGATCTCGCGCGGAGGTGAATTGCCTTGCGAGGCACCGGCTCCGTAACCCGGATAGCCATAACCGGGAGCGCCGTAACCGTAGCCCCCAGGGTAACCCCCCCAACCCGGGGCGCCATAACCGTAGCCCGGGTAACCCCCCCAACCCGGGGCACCATAACCATAGCCCGGGTAACCCCAACCGGGCCCCCCATACCCGCCATACCCATAACCTCGACGGCCATAATCATCATCGTCCCTGTTGCTATTCATCCACTTGGACGGATTCATCATATTCCCCATATCGAACGCGTGTGCCGTGTTCGCTAGTAGCAAAGTGAACGTGACAATAATTCCGCGGTACTTTCTTGCTCTGTATTTCACTGGATCGGACCCTCCGCATCTATTTGCATAAACCACTCTGGAAAATCATCGCTGCAGTCCTTATTGCGATCAATGACAAGAACTTCAAGGAGTTTATCTCACTTACGGGTCAATACGTCAAACTAAATAGACAAATTAAAAAGGCCATAACAAGTGATTCCAACTATCATCTGATATGACCCTTTCCCGGTCAGGTTACATTCTAGCCCTGCCCCGTGGCGGTCTTCAGTTTGTCTGCTTCACGAGTACTCTCAGTTTCTCGATATCGCTGTGCCTGTATTGGAAGGAGAAGGTGCCGCCGCGTGCGTGCTGTTCAAAACCCAGTGCGGTGGGTGTGACACTCCTGAGCACGCAGTCCTGCTCGGGTCTGTTGAGACGCTTCACCTTGACGGTCATCCCGATATAGTCGTCAGCCATGGAGGGAGGAATCGGCACATAGGTCGCACGATAGTGTTTTTCTGGGGCGATGGATTTTGCGGATGTCACTCTTGTCGTGCTTTTCTCAGGGGCCGCCTGCCCGCTGGCGTTTGTCGGCGACTCCGAAGAATCAGGCTGAATCGGTCTGGTCTGTTCTTGCCGTGTCCCGGCGGCCTTGTCATCATGCGCATGCACAGATGTCTTTCCGACAGAGTTCAAACTGGTCGGCACGAAGGACATTTTCCCGTTACCATCGGATACCTGCAGGTGCGCGTACTGCTGGGTGCGAAGTGCGGTACGCACGGTGTCCCCCCCGCCCTTTACGGCAAACACATAGAGTCCGAGAGTCACGGCGATGGTAAATGTGGCGACGTAAACCAGGAAGGGACCCTTTTCATCCCGCCAATACCTGATGCCGAATATCACGGCGGTCACCGGCGACAGAAGCAGGACCGCGAGTCCCCATGCCGCGTGCTTACCGAAGGCGCGTCCCACCAGCCATATCAGGGAAATACCGGCAATCAGTCCTGCCAACAGGGCTATCTGAGTGAGTATGTTCATGAATCATGCATTTCCGGTGGCACACCCCGAGTACCCGACCCGTATCCACGAGCGTATCGGTATCCGGTCGAACAGACTTTAACTGCCGGGGCACGCCAAGGGTGAATCACGCGCCTCTGGCAAGTGTCTGACCGGGGCCTGGCCATCGAGTATGGCCTGATTGCAGGCCTGCCAGAGGCTGTGGTCTAACGCCGCCAGAACACTGGCGTAAAAAGAATCACGGCCGTCATGATTTCCATGCGCCCCGGCAGCATGTCGATGCTGAGCACTCATTAGTCTCTTATGGTTTTACTATTGATAGAAATGGCGAAGAATGAGTAGCTACACTAATTTGACCAAACCGGTGTCTCATTTTCATAGACACATTACGGTATTTCCCAGCCGCCGTAACAGAAACCGATCAGCGAGATTATCAGAATCAGTGCCGCGTACAGAGCAGCACATAGGACTGCACGAACGCGGCTGGTATGCTTCTGCGCATATTTAACTAGAAGATGACGGCAGATCCTGTTTAAATCCAGGTCCTCAGGCCGTCAGTGCAAGGACGATTGCCATCATGACCAGCGACATCTCCAACAGCCAGCAGCCCCAACGTCATTCCAGCGGTTTCAGGATTGTCCTGATTGTGCTGGTCACTGTTCTTGTAACGGTTGGCGCGACACTCTGGGTGGCCAAGATCTATCTCTTTCCGTCCGAATTCAAGCCGGTCCAATTAAGCGTCAGGGAGGAGGAGGCACTGAGTGACAAGCTGGAAAGACTTGACACCCTGGGCGTGAGTCCCGGGCGGCGGAGCGGCTCCGGTGTGCTCGTGCCGGAACGCTACAGTGAAGCGGGCGCCGACCGGACCATTACCCTGAGCGAGCGTGAACTCAACGCCTTGCTGGCAAAGAATACGGATCTTGCAAGAAAGCTAGCGATTGATTTATCCGACAACCTGGTCAGCGCCAAGCTGCTGGTTCCCGTGGATGAAGACTTTCCTATCATGGGCGGTCAGATCCTGAAGGTCAGAGCGGGGCTTGAACTGGCGTACCGTAACAACAAACCTATCGTGATACTGAAGGGAATCAGCCTCATGGGTGTGCCAATTCCCAATGCATGGCTGGGCGGGCTAAAGAACATCGACCTGGTTGATGAGTACGGCGCGGACGCCGGATTCTGGAAGTCCTTCGCCGACGGAGTAAACAACATATCGGTCTCGGAAGGGAAACTGCGAATCGAACTCAAGGAATAGCGGTGCACGCTATTATTGAAATGTCCGTTGCACGCATCCACGCCGCCCGCGATTGTCGCCCTGTCTAAGGTATCCCCGAACACGCGGGGCTGTCAGCGATGGAGATGACAGCCGGATGGTCTTACCCGTACGCATCGTCTCAGTAGTGGGGTGGGGGTGTTTCCTCTTCCGGCAAGGCAAGCTGTGAAGGCAACAATGCCCTGACGTGCTCTCTGAGCCGTTTGATCGTTTCCGACTGTTCCCTGATCCGCTCTTCCTGGGTAAGCAGGATGCGTGTCAATTCCTCGAGAGCGGCCTCCTGGTGCATCAGACGGTTTTCGAGCATCTCGATGCGCATACTGAACTCGTCGTCGGTCATGTGTGCCGGCTCTTTACGAAAGGGGGCAGTCTCGAACATGGGCTCACTCCATTGCAGTCACCGAGAAACAGGATCGGGATGCGTGATCTATTATTCCGAATATTCCGGAAAAACTCATCCTCACGATCCGTGATGACAGACTCCGCGACCCCGCATTGATCGGCAACCCGTGTCACTTATGTTCATACCAGATACTTTTGAGCTAAACACCTCAATGACATACGGAAATTGTTCCGCGCATGTTAATGGCATCACATTATTTTGGTTTGACTTGATAATATATTGGAATATCATAAATTACTGAAGTACAGCACAGTGGAGGTGACGTATGGCTATCGACAAGACCCTGATGTTGGTCGTTCTTGGGTGGGTATTGCTGTCAGCCGGCCTGCAAGGGCAGGCCGGGGAAGCGGAACTCTGCGCCCCATTCCTGAACGGCAAGGTGGACATGTCACGTGTGGAAGCCATGCGGAGCGCGGCCAAGGGTGGACATCTCTACCGCATCCAGCCTGGAACTTCCCGGGTAGGTTTCTGTGTGGACAGTGAGTTTGCGCGGGTCAAGGCCGAATTCAAGGATTTTCAGGGCGGGCTGACCCTATGGCCAGACCATCCGGGTAACAAGGAACAGGCCATGGTCCTGGTCAAGACCGCGAGCCTCGATACCGGTGGCTCCATGATCGAATACATGCTGAAGAGCGAGCGTTTCTTCGATGTGGAGAAATACCCTGAAATTCTGTTCGTCAGTACGGGTTTCACGTGGACGAGTGGAACCACGGGCACGCTGAAGGGTGATCTCACGCTGCATGGAGTGACCCGACTGGTGACATTCAACGTCACACTCCTGCCGATCAGGAATACGGACGAGAAGAATGACAACTCGGTTTTGGTCAAGGCCGATACCACGATACACCGGTCAGACTTCGGCATGGATACGCTTTCCCGGGTAGTAAACGATAGCGTTGAGCTATGCATGAGTGTCGAGGCGGTCAGGTATAGCGGATAAGGGGAGTGTCCCGAGCATCCGCAGGGTTTTCCGCCGGATATCAGGACGATCCACTCACTCGGGAGTATTCATTAAGGGTAATGATCCCGGACAAGGCCCTATGTAATCATTTGTCGAATCAAATTGAACCGGCATCCCGCCCAGGGTATAGCTCAGCTGGCGAGACGTGCGGGGATCCGGGTGCTCATGAGCGGTGTATTTCCGGATTTCAGTCTGGTACCGCGCCGTAGCGCGGGTAGGCTAGACAGATTCCTGCCCGGGGATGCCCCGGTGTTGATTTAACCAGAGTTCGTGGTATGGCAGAATTGCCATTTTGGACCTGCCTAACCGGAGATACTCATGAGTGATGCACTAAATTACCTGGTGGCTGCCCGCCCGGATGCCATCATTCCCTACTTCAAATTTCTCAAGGAGGCCGGGAAGAGCCTCGATGTCCGCACCCGGGATCTGATCTCGGTGATCACCAAGGTCGATGCCCAGACCGAAGCGGGTTTCCGCCAGTATCTCTCCCGCGCCCTGCGCAATGGGGCGAGTGCCAATGAGGTGCTCGATGCGCTGCTGATGGCCTTCCCCACGCTGGGTCTCGCCAAGATCGTCTGGGCGGTGGATATCCTGCTGGATATGGATATCCCTGAATTCCGGCCCGAGAACCTGTTCGCCGAACCTTCCTGGCATACGGTGGCCACCTTGGACGAGCTGCCTTCAGGAGAGATTACCTACCGGGCTTGTGATGGCCGCAATCTGTACATTTACCGGGATGGCGCGGGTCTGCGTGTGTATGACAGCCGCTGCCCGCACCAGGTGACCAACATTCCCCACCTGGCGCTGGAAGGAACACGCCTGACCTGTCCCAAGCACAAGTGGGTGTTTGATGTGACCAGCGGGGAATGCCTCGAGGTGGGAGATCGTCCGCTGAATGCATTCGAACACAAGCTGCAGGGCGACACGCTGCTGGCATTCTGGTGACCGCCGCGGTGAAATCCCGCTTGCAGTCCTGGTCATCTATATCTGCGACGGCACTTACACTGCTGCCCTGACGAGTACCTCACCATGCAACGGTACCTCTGGCCATATCCCGATGAACTGGAATTGCGCGATCACCTGTGATATCCGCCAGCATTTCACCGTGCAGGACATGACAACAACCCTATGGTTGGTTCGGTAAACGCCCGCAGACCGGGCTTGAGTGTGAGACTACGCCTTTACCGGCAGGCCAAGGTGATCTGCTAAGTAGGATGGGATCCGCGTTTCGCGGTGAGACGGGATACTCCCGGTATGATAATGCTGAGCGCGCAGGCCCACTTTCTGCGGTATCGCCAGAAAATGGGCCTGATGCCATACGATTAGTTGCCGGATTCCGGGCCGGCCCCGGGACCATAGGCCGGCCCTGGACCATAACCGGTCCTCGGGGGGGTAGCCGCGATTAGGACGGCTGCCCATGCCAAAGCCCGAGCCGCTGTCGTTACCTGAACCGCTGCTGTCACCGGGACTTCGGTCGGAGCTGGTACCGCTGTCGTCACCTGAGCCGTAGCC